>NZ_JBFTMC010000095.1:0-16672 GCF_056396765.1 Bacillus sp. 05T22 | reverse complement strand
GTAAGCACCCTGTCCTACGGATTATACACATTTCATGTTCAATCTCCTCAACAAGCGTGTTCCACAATTTTGTTATTTTTTGAAAAATGTTTTTTGAATCCTCACACATTTTATCGAATTGTTAATAATCGTTTTATGAATGAACTGTATAAAATACCTTTTTAGTGTAGTGTATAAGTTTTATTCAAAAATATAAATTACGTTTAAACGACATTTAAAATAAATAAATCACCAAAAATTGATTCCGATATACTTATTCACCACCTTTATCAATTTAACTTTTTGACAAATTATTTTTTTGTTGATGCATCATTATTACTTATATTAATATGTTTTTATTGCTATATTTTAAAAATACATATTTAATAAAAACAATAAGAATATTCTTGAGTAATAGGAGGTTTTATTATCAAAGGTAAACATCGTAAGATTGTCCTCACAATATTAGGCTTTTATTCAATTTTAATACTTTACTTTATGTTTCTTGGTTTTGATAGGTTGGGATTAAAATATATTAATTATGAATACCAATACCAGTTAATTCCGACTAGTATTCCTTTAGGATTACCAAATATGACAAGTGAAGAAGACTTTAACCTATGGGTTTTTAATTTTGGGAATTTAACTGCATTCATACCTTTTGGAGTACTAATTCCTTTGTTATACCGCTGTAGCTTCATTCGATTCATTACCTCATTTTGTATTTCAATCCTTATACTAGAAGTTTTACAAATGCTAACTTTTCTTGGGGGTTTTGACATTGATGATGTGATTGTGAATGCAATGGGTGCTACAATAGGATTTGTTGCATATAAAATTGGATTTCGTTCAAATACTTTTTTAAAAAAACTTATTATTACTTGTGTAACAGCATCAATCCTTACCTTAGGATTGATTGTTGTTGTAGCTGAATTTAACAAATCATTAGAAAAGCAGCAACAATCTCTCAAAAACGGAACTATTATAGGACTAAATCAACTGACAGAAACTAATGGATATACACCGAAAGATAAAAATTTCCATAGTTTTGAAATTGCTCATAAAAAAATTGAATCTAAATTAAATATGTATAGTAGTAATGGCACAGATTTTCAGCAATTTAAATACTTGTTAAAGGGTAAATATGTAAAAATTTCGGGCTATCTTGGTATCCCAGATGGTGCTAGCAAACGTTCTGGAAAGATAATTATTTCTGTGGATGGAAAAGATGTACAAACGGTTCAATTCTCTGAAGAAAACATATCTACATCAAAAAGTTCCTTTGAAATAGAGTTGGATAAAGCAAATGAACTTTGTATCAAGTTCATTGATACCGATGTATTACTATGGGATGTTACACTTACAGAATGGCAAAAATAATGGATTTGAAATCCGCTAATTTAGATACTTGTGTATTTTTTTATTTGTATATATTTAATATAAAATACAAGTCTTCCAATTTAGGTATATACCGAACACCTATATCTTAATATTCAATATTGCATATCATATTATTATTTATTTCTTTCTTTTAAAATCTTAGAAGTGGATTGTTCATCTAGCAGTTCACAACAGCGTATATTTATTAGTATAATGCTAACCCTAATTACAGACAAAGGGAGAAGAATGTTTATCACTCTTCTCCCTTTGTTTATGTGATTTTTTACGAAGCATTTGTGAACTACTCGCCACCTACGCTTAGAGGTAGAATCTTCTCAGTCCCGCGACGAAAATAATCATTTATCTTTCTTAGCATTACTTCCCTTATTCCCTATATTAGATATCGGGAGAATGAAATTTCTTTCGACACCTTGATTAATTTACAAAATGGTGATATTTTTTTAAGAACACTTAGAGATGATTTACTATATCACTAAATGTTACTAATTTTTTAATTAGAAATCTAAAATGCTGTATCTGTTTATTTAATTGTGAAGAATATCACTTGTATATTATAACTATATTGAGAAATTATTCTATTATGTATATAATGTTTTAGGAATTTATGTCCGTTTTAGGAGCTAGGGGATACACCCTGCAGTGTAAAAAAAGTCAAAATATGTACATGATGGCCATTAACATACTAAACAACAAATGTTAGAGCATTTTTTTAAATGGAATATAGTAGGCTACTAGAGGAAGGTATTATGAATCAAAATAATGTATATCCATTTAACCAACAGGTTCGTCATCAACAACTAATACAAAGTAGAAATTTAAAAGCAGCTAGAAGGAAAAAAGCATTAAGTATATGTGTATTAATAACTTTTATTTTGTTATTATTTTTTAATCGCTTTGGAAAAATTTCAACAATATATGTAACTGGAAATGAAATAATTTCAAAAGCAGAAATTATAAGTCTATCCAATTTAAGCGACAAAGATAATTATTGGAATTTACATGAAGAAGATATAAAAAAAAGAATACAGAAAAATAATCTGATTAAAGAAGTCAAAATTTCAAAGAACTTTCCAAGTCGAGTCACTATTAATGTTAAAGAAAATAGCACTGTTGCATATATGATTAAAGATAATAAGTATTATCTTCTACTTGAAAATGGTACAATATTGGATAAAGTTACAAATAATAAAATCTCCAAAAGTGTACCTGTAATAAAACAATTTACTAGAAATGATGAAAAACAACTTAGAGAACTTATTTCGGAGTTAAATAAATTACCAAGCGAAATACAAAGTATAATATCTGAGATTAATTTTTTGCCAACTAAGAATGATAAATTCCATATATATTTATATGCGAAAAATGGGTTTACAGTGAGCGCTTCAATCACTGATTTGTCTGAAAAAATGGAACTATATCCAGTCATAACTAAAAACTTAGATTCTAAACAATACCCTGTAATTCACTTAGAAGATTCTATATTTGCAAATAACAAATTATAAGCCTTGAAATTACATTTGCTATTATAGGAAAAAGAAAAAAAACTTGTAGTTCTGAAGTGCCCCCAAAAGTTAGAATGTGTCTAACTTTTGGGGGGCACTTCAAAACTATCGGCTTTTTGTTATGTTGGGATTTTCAAAAACTAGTTTCTTGTCCTGGTCACATACGGATAAATCGGATCTCTTAATTCGAAGTCATACGTTTCTCCATTCACAATTCCTACCACCTTCCCACTGTCATATAAATCGAGCAAGAAACCGGCCATTTGTTCAGCTGTATGGAACTTAGGAACAACACCTTTATATTCAAAATTATCAACATCATAGGATCGTTTCGCAAATTCGGTCTCTGTTGCAGCAGGAGCCAAGACTTTCGCTTGCATGGCTGCTCCTTTTCCTTTCAATTCTTGTGCGAGACCTTCTGTAAAGGCACTTACATAGAACTTTGTCGCGCAGTAGGTCACAGCATCAGCAACAATCAAGTATCCTCCTCCTGAAGAAACATTGATGATTTGCGTTCCTTCAACATCTGCATAGTCACGTACATAAAGAGAGGACAGAACGGTTAAGGCTTCAATATTCAAGTGAAGCATCGTCTCAATTTTATTTAAATTTTGTTCCCCAACGGAAGCAAAGTTTCCAAACCCGCCACTTCAGTCGTGGGTCATTGACAGAATCATTCCCTATTCTTTAATTTTAAAAATCTTATTTGGATTCAGAATATTTTTCGGATCAAGAGCTTGTTTCATTTTTTTCATCACAAGAAGTGCTGCTCCATGCTCTTTTTCTTGATATTTTTGTTTACCAATCCCTACCCCATGTTCACCTGTACATGTTCCACCGCGCTCAAGAGCATACATCACCATTTTTTCATTTGCCGCTTCTGTTTTATGCACTTCCTCTGTATCATTTGGATTCACCATTAATAGAACGTGAAAATTCCCATCTCCGGTATGTCCAAGTATTCCCCCAACAATTCCCATAGCATCTAAAGTCTCTTTTGCATACTGTATTGCACTTGCTAACTCTGAAATTGGTACACAAACATCCATACTCATCAGTTTTTTCCCTGGGCAACTATGAACATAAGCGTATGCTAAATTATGTCTTGCTTCCCATAATTTATTTCTTGCTGCTGTTTCTGTTTCAAATGAAATAGCCTTACACTTGTGATCTTTAACAATTTCTTTTGTGAAATCAATATCTTGTTTTAATCCCGCTTCATTTCCATGAAACTCTAAAAATAACGTTGGCTCTTCCCTATAGTTTGTTTCACTATATTTGTTAACTTGTTTCATTGAAAGTTCATCAACAAGCTCAATTCTCGCAATCGGAATGCCAGCTTGTAAAATATCAATTACAGCTTCTACCGCATCATTCACTGTCGGAAAAGATGCTCTTGCTGCCATTGTATGCTCAGGTATTCCATATACTCTTAGCGTTAATTCCGTAAAACAACCAAGTGTTCCTTCTGATCCAACGAAGATACCATTTAAATGATAACCAGATGATGACTTTGCAGCTAAATTCCCTGTATGTATAATCGTTCCATCTGCAAGTACAACTTCTAAATCACGAACTTGATCACGCATAACGCCATACTTTACTGAAGTCGTTCCGCTTGCATTTGTAGCAGCCATTCCACCTAATGTTGCATCCGCCCCTGGATCCACACTGAAAAACAATCCATACTTTTTTAATTCTTTATTAAGCTGTGAACGAGTTACTCCAGGTTGCACTTTAACTAGAAAATCTTTTTCTCTTACCTCCAGCACTTGATTCATCAGTGAAAAATCAATTGTAATGCCATTTTCATATGGAATTACATGACCTTCCAAGCTTGAGCCTACTCCAAATGGTACAACTGGTGTTTGGTACTTGTTCGCTAGTTTTATTATCTCACTAACCTCTTTTGTCGTTGTTGGAAATACAACAACATCAGGCAGACTGCTAGGATGATAAGATTCATCTTTACTGTGCAGTTCTCTCACCGTTTCATTTACTACTACTTGTGTTTCAGGAAGTACCTCTTTTAAAGCAATTATCAGATTTGCAGTTACAGCTTTCATTTCATTCTCTCCCACCATTCTGTTACAAATTTCATATACAATTTAAGATCTTTTTATAACGATTCATCTGATGAGCTATTTCATACATAATAATCTGAAAAAACTAATAATTCAAGTCCTAAATAAAAAACACCGTGCAATTACTATTAAGTTGAACATCCATAATTTAATCAACTCACAAAAATATGTAACATGAAATTAGAAAAAATCTTCTTTCTCGTTAATTTGTCAGTCAAATCATCCCCGGTAATATTTGTAAAATAAAGATATTTTGTTTATATTCAAATTAACCTGATTACAATTTGACAATAGGAATACAGTATAAATACAAATATCATTTATAGGGGGCATCAGACGTGCAATTACCGACCTTTAAATATAATCCAAACGCACTAGAACTAGAGATTATAAAAAAAGAATTTACGACTTGTTCTGTTTGCAAAAACGAACGTGAATATGTTTATAGTGGTCCTTTCTATTCTATAGAAAATGTAGAAAGCATCTGCCCTTGGTGTATCGCTAATGGAAATGCATCTACAAAATTTTATGGAGAATTTCAAGATCCACACTCCTGTGAGAAAGTAAATAATGAAGAAAAAATAAAAGAACTTATCCATAGAACGCCTGGATATGGTGGATGGCAACAGGAGTATTGGCTGAGTCATTGTAATGATTTTTGTGCATTTATTGGATATGTGGAATGGGAAGAAATCGCTCATTTAGCAATTTCATATAATCGGGTTCCTACACATTTTATTAGTTCACTACAAAATTGAATATCAATTGCCGTCATTAAATATGCCAGCCTTTCTCTTTGAAATAGCTTAACATTTTCCGGTAATTCTCCCCATACTTCTCTTGAAATTCTTTCCCAAAATCCTCTTCGATGTGCTGCATCATCATATCATGGTAAAAAGCATTTTTTATTACTTCAATTACTGCTGGATGATTCGTCTCTAATGCAGATGGCTTAATCTCTCCTCCGAAACTACCAATTAAAGCTGAACTAGAATCACAGAGAATAGAAAACTTCCTTTCATCAGCAGGCCACTCTTCATCCCTATAATGCTGGAATACATGTTTAAGAGGTGTTATACATACATAAATTCAAAATATTTAACTTCAGAAAAAAGGGATTCTAGAGTAGAAATCTTTTCCTAATCTATATCCTTTAAATTCATAAACATCAATATCTCCAAGTACTTTATTTCTCTACCATCCAAATTATGTTAAGATTATTTTAATATTTCGAAAAACATATAAAAGGAGCCTAATAATAATGGATGTCTACTTAGTACAACCCACAATTGACTTACAAGAAGAATATTTAGAATTCTATCAAGAATGGAAAAATAGTAGTGAAACGATGATTCCTTGGGTTATCACAAAAGATCCTTCTAATTTTCCAGCAATGGTTCAAGAGTTGCTAGATGCAGCGAAAGGTAAAAACATTCCCGATAGTTGGGTACCGGACTCTACCTATTGGCTTATCACAAATGATAACAAGATCGTTGGTGCTGTAAATATTCGTCATCGTTTAACTGAGCATCTATTCAATGCTGGTGGGCATATCGGTTATGGTATTCGTCCTTCAGCAAGACAAAAAGGATATGCTACAAAATTATTAGCTTTATCATTAGAAAAAATAAAAGAATTAGGTGTTACAAAAGTACTTGTCGTTTGCGATGAAGATAATACTGCTTCAGAAAAAACAATTTTGCATAACAGAGGACTTCGTGATAATGATTTTATCGAAGAAGATGGTAATGTTGTAAAAAGGTATTGGATTGAGCTGCAAACATTCAGTTATTAATGAAAATGGAGGGATTCACATGTCTACATTAGCAACCCAATTAGAACATATAATTCATACTGCATCTCAAAAAATTATACTTTTTTCTGACATGGATATAAAACTCGCCCCAATAAAATGGTCTAAAAAAGAAATATTAGGTCATCTTTGCGATTCCGGTACGGTAAACCATAGACGCTTTGTTGATATTCTTACTTCAAAGGAAACAATTATACTCACTGGCTATGATCAAGATTTGTGGGTGCAAGTACATAATTATCAACAATCTTTTTCAGCAAATGAAATTCTAAAATTATGGGAAGCTATTAACATACAAATGATAAAATTACTAAGCAATGTAAAGAATGAACACTGGCAACTTACATGTAAGTTGGAAGACCAACAGGAAGTAACTTTAGAATGGCTTGTTACAGATTATATTAATCATATGAACCATCATCTTAATCAAATATTTACAAAACATAAAAACTAAATTCCTTTTCACCCTTGCCCGATTTGGATTACATATCCAAAATAAGGAGGACAGCTCACAGCCCCACCTCCTCCTTATTTTTGTTATAAAAAAACTTATGCTTTCTATACATAAGCACCTTTTTTCTCTATCATTATGCATTATGAGTCATTTGTTTTCTTTATTCTTCTTCCTTCTATTGACATCTTTTAACGTTTTACTAAATCCTAAAATCAAAATAATAAATATTATTCCAGCAATTGCTACCATTTCTAAAATGAATTGCATAGTTCTCTCCTCCTCAAAATTATGCCTATTATCCTTTATTAAAACTGTTATCTATTTAGACAAACTTTCATTTGGTTCACTTGGCGTTTTTATATCAAATTATAGCTGTCTAATTGTAAATATACTTTTAAAACACCCTATTTCCTATTTATTCTAGTTTATCAAAAGAAGTTTTTTAAATCAGTAGATAAAGTAAATCTTTAATAATCGGTTGGGGCTTCATCCCCACTGATTATTAGCCCTCAAGAATCGAGCTTTTACAGGAAGTTTATCTCCCACCTAATCTCTTTGCTTTTGCTGATTTTTGAGGTGGGAGTATTGCTGCCCGCGAATAGCGAATAAATTTTCATTACTGATTTATATGTATACAAAAAGCCACCCCTTCTAGAAAAATACTAGAAAGAATGGCTCAGATCATAATAAAGTGAAACTTCGATCAGTGGAGATTCCCCTAATCTTCCACTAATCGTTAGTTGAATCTATAAGACTTTTATGTACAGTAATTCTTATCTTGCTGCACGTACCTCAGCAACAAGTTTTCCACCCTCTATGCTCATATAAAGCTTCACAGGTACTTCATTTGTATTTTCAAACACTAAATCTAAATATGGATATGCAATCGTAGCATCTCGGCCTTGTGGAACGTATCCTACTGTTTTGGAGTGTGTAGTTCTCTCCACCATTTTTAAACCAGCTTGATCTGCAGCATTAAAAAGAGTAGAAGATGTTTGACATACTCCTCCGCCATAACCATCTACTAGTTTGCCGTCAACAATCTCTTTTCCTAACTGATATCCCTTGTCTGGTGTTGTATCTCCAATTAATGCGTTAAAAGAGAAACGATCTCCTTTTCCTAATACGACACCACTAATATTACTTGCAGACAAACGAATATTCTCGATTCTACCACCTGTAGAACCACCTAAGTTTGTTTCATATCTTCCTAAAACTGCACCATTTCCACTTGCATCTTCCGGCTTCGCTACAGGTTTTTTCTCAACAATTGGTAGTTGGTACGAAGAATCCCACATTCCTACGTTCATTAGTTTATCTACTAGCTCTTTTTCCATTAACTCATAAGAAGGCTTACCTTCTTGCCATGTTCCATCACTTGCCATACGAGAAGGGACCATCTTTTGATCAATAGTTTTTCCGACTTCCTTAGCAACCTTCGTTACTTCTTTTTCAAACTTATTTTCATCTTCAAAATAACCTAAGCTTGCTATATTAACATTTTTTACTTCTTTACCACTTCTAGCATCTACTAAACTTACACTTTCATTGACACCAGTCTTAGCTTCTACTGCATGCTCTCCTATGCCACTTACCAATGAAACTTCACTTATTTTTGTACCACATCCACTCACTATGCTTACACATAGTGCCCCTATTACTATACTTTGTACCTTACGTAACAATATACTCTCTCCCTTTCCCTACCATTACTCTTTGTTTTCAATTTTATGTATGTATAATTACATGACTTTGCAATATGACTACAAAATATTACAATTTGATTTCCACTATATTAAAATTACTCTTTTCTTTAAGAAATGTCTACACATATTTACTTAGAAACTTAAGTTTGTAATGCTCCTCTTATTTAACCAGTATATACCAAATGATTATTCAAAAACAATTTTAATACATTAATATTTTGGAATTCTTCATAGGCAATTCTCATTTATAAAAACTTATCACAAATTCTCTTGAATACATTTGATGAAGCACCCTATTCAAAATAGGTATTTGCCGTGCCACCTATCCGCTCTTACACATACATTATGATGAATTCAAGCAAATTTAGAGAACGGAGGATGTTTATGTATCCCTACAATTCATATGCCCCCTACAACCTTTATAACTATCAACAATCATATGACGGGCAATCGCAATATCAACCATATATAGAACAAACAGAACAAATTGATCCATATGATCCAAATAGACAATTTCAAATTCCAATTTCCTTTCCAGGTAGTGGCGGCCGTCAGTTAGAAAGACGAGTAAATGAGCTAGAACAAAGAGTAAATCAACTTCAGCAGACAGTAGAACGTCATACACGTAGACTCAATCGATTAAATCAGCGTTTACGTACTGTAGAGAATCGACTAAACATTCCATTTTCAGCACTTGAGGATGGATTTTAAATTAGTAAAACAAAGAACTATATAAGGAAGGGACTCTCCCTTCCTATATTTCAAATTAACAAATAGTAAGCCCCTGTTATCCGTTTTATTTTATTAAATTGACGAAAGTTTTCTCCATCTCTATACTGATAAGAGTYAATGAAATGAAACAAGGTGATAAATATGGATTTTGAAATAAAYTTYCTCTCCTTCTATGTWATACAAGTAGAAGGAAAAGGTGAACAAGCAGATAAGCGATATAAACATTTTCAAACGTTGGATGCTGAAGAATATGAGGACAGCCCCTTAAAAGAGTTCTTAGATGGTGAATTATTAAAAATATCTAAACGAAAAGTAGAACGTCATGCAAAAACCGAACAAGCCCCAACAAAGATTGGTCGATTTATTGTAGAAACTGGGCACGAATTCGATTCCAACCCTCATTATAATTTATTTAATCGTATCCGTTTTGCAGAAACGAAAGAGAATTTTAAAGATATGAGTGAACCTCTCGTTTATACATATATCGATACAAGTGCAGTACGCGGTGGTGTATTTTTAGTTGCTCAAGCAAAACTGAGGAAATACTTTGACGATCCATTCGTATTCGTTATGAAGTGTGACTTCGAGCCAAAAGTTGCTTCCATTTCCGACGAAACAACACTTATTCGCAACGTTGAAATGGCAATTACGACAAAAAATATGAAATCTATTCAATACCCATACATGCCAGAAGAAGGCATTGTAGAGCCTGGCGAACTAAAAATCCACCAAGCATCACACGCACGCTACTTTGAGGATTTCTTAAAATTCGTCGAATACGAACGCTCTATGCCAGAAATTATGAAAACACAAGTTATGGACATGGTATACGACCAAATCGAAGACGTGTTTGAAGAAGGTACGGAAGAACGAGAACAATTCGACCAAGCGATGGAAGTATGGGCTGCCAGTCCTAAGCGTGAAATTATGGAACATTTCACAACGGAAGAAGTAATGGAAGCTACAGCGCAAATTGTGGAGCATACCCCTGAGATAGAATTAAAGCTAAAGGCAGATCATATTTCTGTGAAGGCATTGCTTGCAGATTTTGGGGAACAGATTCATATTGCCAAGGTTAATGATAAATATGTACTAATGATTGAGGCGGATACACTTACGTTTGAGAAGGGATTCTCTCCTATTGAGTTTTTGAAGCCGGATGAGTTAGAGAAAGTAATGGAGCGGATTGCGAGTAAGACGTAAAATAAAAGAAATTTTAGTGTCACTAAAACGATTTTTGTATTTGATAATCTAAAAGTAAGCTCGTATAATCGTTAAAAACCCAGCCGTTCTTCTTCGATTACTTCGAAGAAGAACGACTGGGTTTTTAATGACAAAATGGCTGGATTTTCAATTGACAAATACACTAGCTCCTCACATATGAGTTATCTATTCATTCTTCATACATACAAATTTCTTCAAGTCAGCTTTTACTTTGATTTGCTTTCTTTAAGTAAGAAATCGTTTGGTCTAAACCAAATGAGACGTCTGAAGCAGGCTTCCATTTTAATACTTCAATCGCTTTACTAATATTTAACTGGCTATGAAGAATTTCTCCTTTATAGATTGAGTCATCATTCCTTTTATTACGACATTCCATACATGTTCTACATATCGCTTATAAAAGAGTGATAGATTCTTTCTATCTTTGAAATCATCCCACCTTGAGTTAGATGTTGTCGTGAATATTCCTGAGCATTTCTTCCTAAACGTTCACGAAGATTCTTATTTGCTAAAAGCAATTTAAGAGCATCGGAAAGTTGTTGTACATTTCCCGGTTCACAAATGATCCCTGTTTTTCCGTTTTGAATCATTTCTGGTATACCACCGCAATTTGTTGTAACAATAGCTTGACGAGAAAACATAGCTTCAATAATTGAAATCGGAAAATTATCGTTAATGGTAGGTAAGACATAGATAGCAGAAGAGGAAAGGATTTCTGGTATATCTGTTCTTCTGCCAAAGAACTTGATATTGTCGAGACCAAGTTGTAGTACTTGGTCTTCTAGTCTTTCTCTCATGACACCATCACCAACAATCCATATTTCTACATTAGATAAATCTTGTTGAATTCGCGAGAGCGCTTTCAGAAAAATGTCATGACCCTTTCTGGGAGAAAGGCGGGAAACACAGGAAATTACAAGATTATCATTATACTCTTGTTTAGGTATAGAAGCTTGATGAAAATGTATGCCTGTATGAACAGTAACCAGTTGTTCTATCTTTGCGCCATACTCTTTTAAAGGGGAATGAAAAGAATTACTGATCGTTATGATTTGATCGGATGCTCTTATTCCCTGTTTTTCAATTTCACTAAAATAAACTTCCTCAATTGATCCTTTTTTTATTTTATCGAACTTTAACCGGCTTTTTGTAAAATGTCCATGCGGTGTAAAAAAAAGAGGTTTCTTATATTCTAGATTTAGTTGTCCTAATAAAAAGACAGAAAATAAATCTTGTGCATGAAACACATCATATTGTTCTAGATTTCTTCCTCTTAAGAAAGACTTATACACGTTCATGAAACTAGTGTTTTTTATAATTTTTTCATTGACTGTACCATATCGTTGCAGCAGAAAGTCCCTTGCATGTTCAGCAGCCTGCGGGATATCTTGCTCTAGATGAACTGCTGTCATTTGAGTAGGTGAGATGACATCTACGTCATGACCATACTTTTCAAAACCTGTTTTTAAGGAAGTAATATAACTTGATAACCCTCCAGTATTTGGATATCGCAAAAACGTTACGTAGAGGATCTTTAGTTTATTTGTTTTACTTGGTATGCGATTCTTTTTGATTCCAAATGTCTGAAATGGTTCCATTAAATGATTCTTTTTACTATCTATTTTATAGTATTCATCCATGACTTTTAGCAGGCTCGCATGGAAAGGACAGATGTATTCATTTCGCTCTTCCTTTATTGTATTCAGAAGCATCTCCTCCTAACTCTGCTAATGTGAAAATTTTATTTATCTTATAAACCTAATTCTCTTCCCCAAGTTGAAACTTTTTCAAGATGATACGTTAATAGCTCGCCACCGCGGTTATCGAATATTCTTCGTAGCTGGGTATGCAACCCCTTTTCTAATGTTCTCTGCAAATACGCCATTTTATAAAGGTCAATTGGAGCCGTTTTAAATTGAATGCCATTCTTCTGCATTTGTTTTGTATATGATTTCACACAATGCGTGCGAATTTCTTCTGCATGACTCTGCCAATCTTTTCTGAAACCTAATAATATTTCGACTAAAACAACCATATCAAACCAGACGGGTGCATATTTAATGGACTCCCAATCGATAAACTGGATATTCCATGGTGCACCTGGTGTCACATTGTTGCTGCATATGTTTTGCATATGAAGATCACCATGCGTTATAGATGAACCATTTTCAAATAGTTCCGGGAAAAAATCCGGTCCCTTATGACATAGTTTTATTAGCGGTTTATGATAGGGTTTAATGATCTCCCTTAACCGGTCGTCTTTCGCTGCGTCATCGAGAAAAGCAATCGTCTTTCCAATATATTTGGCTCGATTACTTCTCATGTGGCTTGATTCATAAATAGGAAGCCAAGATTTCCAAACATCTTTATGCTTTTTAAAGTTGTCTTCAAATGTGTGTGCGTGAAGTTTGGCAACGGTGGGGATAATGTAGTCAAAATGTTTCGGAGAGAAGGTGATCTGGCCGCGTACTTGCTGCACAAATTCCATGAATATCCAGGTGTCATTTCCATTTTTTTCAACATGATATATTTGAGGAAGAAACTCTTTCAATATAGGATAAGCTCTCTGATATACATTAATCTCTACTTCATTTTTATAGTTTGTTGAATGATATATTTTTAAAATAATGGGATAATGATTCGTTTTTTTTCGAAGAGATAATTTGTAGATATTCATTCTTGTTGTTGATTTTAGACACTCGATTTTAGCAGGGTCTATTACAACCCTCTCAGCCATTGAATAAGAAAGCTTTTCTGAAATCTTCAACTTCTCAAAATGATGGAATAATACTTTTGCCTCGTACAACGTTTTCATTCCTTTCGTTTTTGTTTCCAGGCGTTCTTCAAATGAGACCACGTGCTTCTAATGAACGGCATTGGATCATCCCATGCAAACAAAGCAAACTCTTTTTTGCCTCGCAAGCCTTCATAAAAATCTTTCCACGTCATTTCGGCTCTTTTTTTCTTGTGGCGGAACGTTAAATAATACCGCACAAGATAAATCCATTTGACACCGTCTATTTGTTTGAGCCTCGGCACGGGGTTTTGCTTGGTTAAATATAAATAATACATATAAACAAAATCCACGCCAGCAGGTCCTGTCAAGCTATGCGTTAACCAAAAACGAGGATTTATTTCAATAAACTTATAAACCCCATCTCGGGGGTCCTTTTTAAACTCTGCCATACCAATACCTTTAAGGTTCATTTTTTTTAAAAATGGTAAACATATATCCACCAATTCTGGAATTTGTTTACTAACAATATGAGCTCCCGTTCCAAATTCAGCTGGGAATTGATGATTCTTTTGCAAAGAAAATAACGCTAGTAGCTCCATATTGTCGTCATAAAAAGTGGCCACTTTATAAAAATGCTGATTGTCGCCAGGAATGATTTCCTGAATAATGAGCTTTCCATGCTGCCGATACAATTCATACTCATTTCTTAGTTGATCTGGATCTTTTATGAATATGGCCTTTTTATTTATTTTTTTTCGAAACTCATGGCCCAAAGTCGGCTTTAATATACATGGGAAATCCAGAGACAATATCGCTTCTTCAATTTGTTCTTTATGTTCGATCACATACGTTTTAGGACATGGAATATTATGCTTCACTGCTAATTCATACATTTTGTGTTTATCCAGTATTTCTTCAATCAGCGAATGTTCAGGAAACAAAAATAAATAGTAGTTAGACAGTTCCATTCGATATTTTGAAATGAACACCACATAATCATCCGCACCTGTATACAAAATCGGTTTCAGTTTAAATTCTTTAGCCAAATTGATTAAAAAAGTTAGTAATTCCTTTTCATCTGATAAAGGACTTGGGCATACTCCACATGAAGCAAGACGTGATTTTCCTATCTTATAAGGTTTCTCTATATCGAACGCATAAACGTTGATCCCTTTTCTCGCTAAGCTTCTGATGATTCCGATTCCATTGGCACTTAAGTCCAGTACAACTGCTGCGTGTTCATGATTCATAGAATTCTTCCTCACTCAAATACTTTTTGTAGATCTTTTCAATATGAGCTGTCATTGTCTCTCTAGTTAAATGTTTTTTAGCAAAGTTTCTTGCATTTTCACCCAACTGCTCCCGACCTTCCTGATTTGCAATGACGAACTTTAATGCACGTGCCAGTTTAGCTGTATCTCCTGGAGCGACTAGAATGCCTGTCTTGGAGTGATTCACCAATTCAGGTATGCCTCCCGATGTTGTCGAAATGACACAAGCTCCACTATGCATGGCCTCAATGATAGAAATAGGCAGGCTGTCGTTTAGGGTTGGAAGTACAAAAACATCGGTTTTGCTTAAAATGTTTGGCACATCATCCCTTGCCCCTAAAAACTCCACCATGGAAAGACCCAAAGAATCGACTTGCTTTTCTAAAGTGTCTCTCATCTCACCATCTCCGACAATGAGCACTTTAATGTTATCAGTATATTTTCTTTTCAGCTTTGAAAGTGCGTCAAATAATACATTATGGCCTTTTCTTGGGCCTAATCTCGCCACACATGTAATAACGACCTTCTTGTGTGCTGATGTATTTTTTGTGCGATACTTCTCAGGGTAATCAATACCCGTAAGTACAGTTGTCATGTTCTCTTGTTTGGTCCCTAGCTGCATTAACGGATCACGAAATGAATCACTGAGAATGATAAGGTGATTGGCAAATTCAATGGCTTTTCTTTCTAATGTTTGATAATAGACTTCTTCCAGCGAACCTTTTTTAAATATACCAAATTTCAGCCGGTTAAAGGTAAACATCCCATGGGGTGTAAACAACAAAGGTTTTCCGTAATATACATTGATTCTTCCTAATATATTCGCTGTAAACAAATCTTGCGCATGGAAGATATCATATTTTTTTAAGTCGATATTGTGAAGAAGCATCTTTTCATTGATATACATATGTCTGTGACTTTTCAAAATCATGCTATTATAACTTCCATAACGTGTATTAAAGAAATCTTTTAAGCTGGGAACAATTACTTCACGCAGGGTCTCTACTTTACTCCGGGGAAATTGATTAGGAGAGATAATGTCGACTTGATGTCCTTGTTGTCTTAACCCTTCACTAAGTGCTGTAATATAATTAGATAAACCTCCAGTATGAGGATAGTCCCAAAACGTAGCAATTAATATAGAAAGGCTTTTCTTTCGGACCGTCTTTGGCCCTGTATTTGTATAACGTTCGTACATTTCATTCTTCTTTTTTTGAAATGAGAACGAACGAATTCCAAAATATTTATCCATTTCTTTAATTACATAGGGATATGGAAACATAAGCTTCTTTTTCATCGCCAGATCCTCCTTACCACTTCGAACGCTTCAGCGTATTGTACGCCAATCGTCATTCCTCTAACTCTTCCTAAATACTGAACTCCTTCATATGAACGAGGATGAGGAAAATCTCTCATTTCTACATCGTAATGTTTGAGCGCCGCAATTTTGGAATCCATTTGATCTGTAATGTCGACAAAATAATTAGATTTGAAAACTTTATCATTCGTGTGGATATTCCACTCACTAGAGGAAACCGTTTCAAATGTAATTAATTCTATCGGTTTTTGGTTCGGCAGAGGTCGAGTCGCGGTCAAAACCGCTTGAAAAGTAATTAAATGATCAATATTGACATCTCCATAATGGTGGGTGAAGATTTTACTTGGTTTATAGGTCTGTATTAATTGTTCTATTTCTTTCGTTAACTGATGCAGCGGAATTAATTCTAACTCTAAATTAGCATGCTTGAGGAATATCACTTCTTCAATAC
>NZ_JBFTMC010000094.1:0-17164 GCF_056396765.1 Bacillus sp. 05T22 | reverse complement strand
ATATTGAGAAGAATAAATCTGAAACACCCCTTGTGAGAGGTTTTGAGAAATTGAAGGAATATATGGTTTCTGAAAGGAACCATATGCGATAATGACATGTTTAGAAAGAAATACTCCCCTATCGGTAGATACTTCAAATGTACTTTCTATTTTTTGTACTTTATGTACAGTCGTTTCCAACTATACTGGTAACGAAAAACGAACAGCATACATTTCAAGATAATCTGCAATTTCATCTTTTGTAGGAAACGCATTTTTATCTCCCTCTAACTTCATCCCTGGCAGTGAACTATATGACTTAGGTGTAAATAGAACCAAAGAGTCATACCTGTTTCTCCACGAATCTCCAATTCTTTTTTCTCCCTCAAATATTACAAAATAATAGCCTTCTTTCTTCAAGTAGTAACCCATGCTTAAACCAGCTTGCCCAGCACCAATTATAATAACATCTAACATGAGTCCACCTCTATTACTTACTTTTCAAGTTTTTTATATGAACAATCGTTCATATGTTCATATATTTTCATTCATTATAGTATTCCCTTTTTGCACGTCAAGGGATTTTTATCCAGTTTATCCTTAAATCTTCATAGTTAAAAATAGAGCAAATATATATTTTTCAGACTTTTTAAAAATATTTTGACACACATATTAGTCAATGCTAATATGAATGAAGAATAAACATATTAGTAATGACTAATACGATTGGAGTGAATACAATTGTGCAATATAAATGATTTAGATATAAAAGCCAAGTTTATTCGTGGCTTTGCTGATAAAACAAGACTTCAGATTCTTCAATGTATGATGGATGGGGAAAAAACGGTTTCTGAAATTGTAGAGATTATCAAAGGAAATCAGTCGAATATATCTCAACACCTAAACTGTTTAAAAGGATGCGGTATTATCCTGGGAAGACAAGAAGGAAAGTATGTCTACTATTCTTTACGAAATACACAAATCAAACAATTACTTACAATGTTTGATGTTGTATTTCATGAAGTGCAGAACGAGGTAGCATCATGTGATAAAAACGATGCATGCTTATCTCAAAAGGGCGCGAGTTGTCATGACTGATAAGAAAGAGAAACAAACGAGTTGTTGTCAAACTTCTTCGTATAGTGATTCTTCACTAACTCCCATCAAAAAAGAAGTAACAAAGGAAATATCATCATGTTGCTCTTCTCAAAATCAGAGTCCAATTGTACTCACTGTTAAAAAGGCTTCCTGTTGTAGTAATAGCACCGATACTGCGAAAACAGAAAATGACTCTTCTGATTCTTGTTGTGGGCCCAAACCAGAAAAGGTATCTTTATGCTGCTCTTCATTTGCCACACCAAAAGAAGAAGTGACACCAAAAGCTTCTTCTTGTTGTAGTGATAGTTCATGTGAAGACACACTACCTCGTGATACACCGAAAGTAACAGGTGATGGCGTACAAACATATCTGGTCGGAGGGATGGATTGTGGTGCGTGTGCTTTAACAATCGAAAAACATCTACAAAATGTTTCAGGCGTTCAAGAAGTCCACGTAAACTTTGCTACTGGAAAAATGCATATTCGTCATGACCGAAGTGCAGATGACATTATAAAAGAAATTTCTAACGCAGGGTTTGAGGCATCCTTAGCAGGAAGTCGTAGGGGAGCGACACCAAATTCAAAATCTAAAGATACAACTTTGATTCTCTCAGGACTATTTTTAGCTTTAGGATTTTTCAGTGGTTTTGCAAATACATCCCCCCTTCTCATTACACTTCTTTATGCAGCTAGTACCCTAATTGGAGGATATAAACCTGCAAAAAGTGCTTTTTATGCCTTAAGAAGTAAGGCACTAGATATGAATGTTCTCATGATATCTGCTGCTATTGGTGCTGCTCTAATTGGACAATGGTTAGAAGGTGCAACGGTTGTTTGGCTATTCGCATTAGGAGCAACACTACAAAATAAATCTATTGAACGTACGCGCGAATCAATTCGTGGATTGATTGATTTAGCTCCCTCTGAAGCATGGGTAAAAGTTGAAACGGAACTTGTCAAAACATCCGTAGAAGATATTACAGTAGGCACAACAATTGTAGTGAAACCAGGTGAAAAAATCCCATTGGATGGGACCGTTATAGGAGGAAATTCTACTGTAAACCAAGCACCTATTACTGGTGAATCCATCCCTATTGATAAACAAATTGGTGATTCCGTGTATGCAGGAACGATTAATGAAGAAGGCTCTCTTGAGATTACGGTAACAAAACTCGTTGAGGATACTACACTTTCACGAATTATTCACCTTGTCGAGGAAGCACAAGAAAAGAAAGCACCTACAGAAGCATTTGTTGATCGTTTCGCAAAAATCTATACACCAATCGTCTTTCTATTAGCGATTAGCGTAATGATACTCCCTCCTCTCCTTGGCATGGGTACATGGATGGATTGGATTTATAGAGGACTAGAACTTCTTGTTGTTGCATGCCCTTGTGCTTTAGTCATCTCTACCCCTGTCGCAATTGTATCTGCTATTGGAAATGCTGCGAGAAACGGTGTCCTCATCAAAGGTGGTACAGCTTTAGAAATAGCAGGCTCATTAAATGCTATCGCATTTGATAAAACAGGAACATTGACTGAAGGGAAACCACAGGTAATGCATGTAAGAAGCCTAGATTGCCCTGAAAATGAATTATTATCAATTGCGACAACGATTGAGGAATATTCTAATCACCCAATCGCAAGAGCAATCACAACATACGCAAAGGAACAACAAATTTCCGTTCAAGAAGGAAAGGAATTCCGTGCAATTGTAGGAAAAGGTGCGCAAGTAAATATCAATGGAGAAACCTATTATGCTGGAAATGCTGCTCTATTTGATGATTTAGGTACCTCTCTTCAAGTTTGGAAAGAACCGATTCAAGAAATGCAACGAATTGGTCAAACGGTAGTACTTATCGGAACAAATCATACGATTCTTGGAATGATTTCTGTAGCTGATTCCATCCGCTCGACAACTTATCAAACAATCCAAGAATTAAAACGAACAGGCATTCGAGAAACTGTTATGTTAACGGGAGACAATGAAGGAACAGCTAATCACATTGCCCAGAAAGCAAAAGTGGATCGTTACTTTGCTAATTTACTTCCAGAAGATAAAGTTCGCTCTGTAAAACATCTCCAATCTGAAGGGAAAACTGTGGCTATGATTGGAGATGGCATCAATGATGCTCCTGCTCTTGCTACAGCGAACCTTGGGATTGCCATGGGTGGTGCTGGAACTGATACAGCAATGGAAACAGCAGATATTGTACTTATGGCAGATAACCTTGAAAAGCTTCCTTATACAATGAAACTAAGCCGTAAAGCACTACACATAATCAAACAGAACATCTGGTTCTCATTGATTATTAAATTTATTGCACTTGCTTTTATCTTCCCAGGTTGGCTCACACTTTGGATTGCTGTACTTAGCGATACAGGGGCCGCACTTCTTGTTATCTTAAATAGTATGCGCTTATTACAAAACAAGTAATCTGTTAGGAGGCTATCACATAGCCTCCTTATACATAATAAAGAAATGAAAGGGGATACATATGAAAAAAGTTCGTACTATAAGATTACTGATGATTGTCAGCATGATTGTATTTTTAAGTGCATGTGGTGAACCAAAATTGAAGGACTCATTGGACTGGAAAGTAGAGAAGTTTTCGTATACCGATCAAAACGGAAAACCTTTTGGGCTATCGGACCTAAAAGGGAAAGTATGGGTCGCAGACTTTATTTTCACAAGTTGTGAAACCGTTTGTCCACCTATGACAGCCAATATGACAAAACTTAAAAACATGTTGAAAGAAGAAGGAATCAATGATGTAGAATTTGTTTCATTCAGTGTAGACCCTACTGTGGACAAACCAGAAAAACTAAAAGAATTTATGGAACGCTATGATACCGATGTTTCCAAATGGCACTTTCTAACCAATTATACACAAGAAGAAATCACCTCTTTTGCTAAAAATAGCTTCCAAGCATTTGTAGATAAACCAGCAAGCACAACACAAGTCATTCATGGGACAAAACTTTATCTTGTAGATAAGAATGGAATTGTCGTAAAGAGCTACTCAGCTCTTACAAACACACCATATAAAGAAATTATTCAGGATATTAAAACCATTCGTTAATTTACAAAATAAAAATTAAGGAGCGAACAAATATGAAAAGACCACTTTTTTCTATCCTACTATTAATCTGCTTGTCTATTCTAATTGCTTTAGCAGGATGCAGTTCAAATGAAGAGAAAAAATCTTCCTCAGAACCAAAAGAAACACAAAAAAGTACTCAGGAACATACCATGGGAGATGACCATACCGTAACTGATATTACAGAAACAACAAAGGGAGCTGATACTCTCCCTTCATTCCTATCTACGAAGCCTGAACAGATGCAAAAAATTTATCAAATGGCAGGAGAAGATCATGAATTATTAGAATGGATTCCTTGTTATTGTGGATGTGGAGAAAGCGTTGGTCATAAGAGCAACAAAAATTGCTTTGTTCGTGAAGTGAAAGAAAGTGGTGAAATCGTCTGGGACTCTCATGCGACAACATGTGCCAATTGTTTAGACATTGCTCTGCAATCTGTCTCACTAAAGAAAAATGGAATGTCTACACTTGAAATTCGTCAATACATTGACAACCAATATAAAGAAGGATATGCAAAACCAACTCCAACTCCTATGCCAAGTGCATAATGTCTACACTATAACAATATCTATTACTAAACTAAACAGCTATCGATATACCGATAGCTGTTTAGTTTAGTAATCAAATGTTTTTTTCTTTAAGTAATAATTTTCCCACATATAGTCTAATAAAAAGGATATTAGTAAGTCTGGTTTGGTGTTGCATTACAAGAAAATGGTACATTAGCTTTAAAATAAAATTTTTAAAATTCATATCCTATGTTTATACAGATTTTTATTATGGACACTCCTTCTTTACAACTATGTAGACTCAAAAATCTTTCGATTTGTTTTTGTTTTAATCGTTGTTCCAAAACATGAATCATAAAGAGAAAGTGCTCCGCTTCCCTTGTCACATGATCAGCTAATAGCGGATTAATTACATTTTTAATTTGATATGTTTGAATAAGTTCCAGTCCTGTCTTTTTAAATTTTCTTAACTCAATAGTAGCATTTTCACTATCTTTATTCATTTTCGAAATAATTGGGTATGTTGGTTGTTTCTGATACAACATTGATTCAACATCCCTAGCTTGACTGAGAAGAACTTCAAAATCATCACCAAATTATAAAGCAGTACGAACCAAATCTCTTTCTGATTAATTACAGGTAGTATACATTGCAAGTAACTCATTAACAAGATAAAAGCATGACTTAAAAATAGCCATGCTTTTTATCTATATAATTTATCAATTGTATTCTTCAATTTACAACTTTGTTGTAAAGTCCATAACTTTGTTGTATATTCTACAACCTTCTTGTATAATCCACGACTTTGTTGTAATTATACAGAAGTACCTCTTCAAGAATAGAATCAGTTGGTATAAGTAAATCCGTAATAAAATGATCAACAGCTTTCCATTTATCAATATTATTCACGTAAATACCATTCCCTTCGAATTGTATAGGATAATCCTTCATTCAATAACTTGCATCCCTCATTATAGTTCATAAAATTCAGAATTAAAAAGAAATAAATAAAAAAGATTTGGCTTTAAATCAAATCTTTTTTATTCATATACAACTTCTTACGGATTAGTAGACCAAAGTCCTGCAGATTTAATAAATGTACGTTTATTTAATTTCAGCTGCGCTACGATAAACTCAGCGATATCTTCTGCTTGCATGACTTTCTCAGGGTTACCATCTGTTAATCCTAATTCTACCGCCATATCAGTTGCAACAGTACTTGGTGTTAAAGCTGTTACACGAATGTTGTGTTTACGTACTTCCATTGCTAACGATTCTGTTAAACCAAGAACACCAAATTTAGAAGCACTGTATGCACTTGTTACTGGTGCACCTTTTTGTCCTGCTGTTGATGAAATATTAATAATGTCACCAGACTGTTGTTCAATCATGCTTGGTAGCGCTGCGCGAGTTGCGTAATATACACCCATTAAGTTTACTTGGATGATTTTTTCCCAATCAGCAACATCTAATTCTAAGAATTTGCCAAACTTAGAAATACCCGCATTATTAATTAAAATATCAATAGAGCCTAATCCTTTTTTTAATGTTTCAATAGCAGTAGTAACTTCTTCATATGAAGATACATCAGCAGTAGCAATAACAGCTTTTACACCTTCTGCTTCTACTTCCTTCGCAACTGCTTTTAAGTTTTCTTCTGAGCGTGCTAAAAGACCAACGTTCACACCTTCTTTTGCTAAAGCAATTGCCACAGCACGGCCAATTCCTCTTCCTGCTCCTGTAATTAATGCATTTTTTCCTTGTAATAATTCTGCCAAATATAACACTCCTCAATCATTCTAAGTTGCTTTTTCATACCATGAATTCTATATGTATATCATCCTAAATGCAATTATGCACTTTGATGTGCGTAGGTTACTTCTAGGTAACCTATAAATTTTTTTTTATTTCTTACTAAACAAATAGAGAAGTAAAAGACAGTTTCCTCTGCCCCCACTTCTCTATTTTCAAGTGCTATGTTTACTCCCAGGAATCAAAACGATAAATTCCGTTCCCTTTCCAACTACACTCTCTATCCGGGTCTCTCCCTTATGAAGATCAATCACTTTCTTCACAATTGCCAATCCTAAACCACTACCTCCATGTGCACAATTTCGTGATGAATCAGCTTTATAAAAACGTTCTAATAAAGAAAACAATGTCGTTTTCCCACTACCACTTGGACCTACAATTGCAGTCACTTTTCCTGATTCAATCGTAAATTGAATATTTTGTAGTACTTTCTCTTCCTCGTTATATTCAAAATCCACATTTTTACCTTCTATATGATTTTCCACTTCATATTCTAAAATTGTATTAATGCGTTCCGTTGCGCCAATTGCCTTTTGGAATTGTGTAAAGAACATAGAAAGTTGACTCATTGGCATAACAATTTGCATTAAATATAAAATAAATGCCACAAGTTCTCCAATTGTTAATGCTCCACTAGAAACTCGCATTCCACCATATCCTACAATAATGACAAGTAACGCCATTAAAACAAATGACATAACTGGTGTAATTAAAGCTTGAACCTTGCCTTCTTTCAAACCAAACGGTTATTTCTAAAATTAGAATACGATATGAATGTAAACTGAATATAAACAGTCAAACGATTAATCTACTGATTTGGTAATAAAACACATCTAATCTTATCTTTACAACAGATATAATCATCTGATATTATTACCTGGTACTTAATAAAAAATAAAAAATTACCATTCTATAGTCTACGCAAAAAGAATTTAGAATGATTACCCATATATAACTATAAAAATATATATTTTCATAGCATACGCATCTCACTAATCTTCATTCACCGAAAGGGGTATACCGTGCAAGCAAAAAAGAATTCTGAAAAGAAGACCATTATATTCATTCATGGATTAGTCGGAAATCGTCGTGCCTTCAAAAAAGAATATAAACGATTTTCTCCTTCTTACAATATTATAACGTATGATTTACTAGGTCATGGTGAAGACAAAGGGCAAGCAATAGACTTTTCTTTAGATCGATTAGTACAGCAATTATCAGACCTGTATGAGAAAGAAGGTATTCAGCAAGCTCATATTTGTGCCCTAAGCTATGGCTGTTACATTGCCACTATATTCGCTCACAAATATCCAGAGAAAGTATTAAGTCTTTGTCATATTGGAGGTCATTACAATAATCCCTCCCTTTTATATAACGTCTTTCGAAAGTTTTGGGACAACCGTGAAAATGAATATTCCACTTGGCTTTATCAATATGCGAGTACAATTTTCCCAAGTGGTATACTAAAAGCAAGTCCTTTTGCGGTTATTTCAAAAAACATTTATTATCGGTTTGGATTACAATTGCATTCATCGATTATTGTCGAATCGCTCAAACACCGTCTAGAATTCGATTTAAAATCTCGACTACGAGAACTATCACAACCTATTCTATGGGTAATGGGTGAACACGATCATCTCTATAAATCCTGTTTATTTGATTTAAAATCCATTCTTCCAAACGTTTTATATAAAGAAATCCCACTAGCCGGCCATGCCGCAAACTTATTCCGTCCTAGCTACTTCCATGATTTATATTCCAATTTTTTACTGGACGCATAAAGACATCTAAAACAAAAAAAGCTTTCTAGTTTCCTAGAAAGCTTTTTCTTATAATATGTAAGAATACAGTTCTTATTATGCTTTTGTGTAACCTGCTAGATGTTTACTCCAGTAAGAGTTATTTACTGAGCTAATTCTTACACCAGTTTTTTCAGTTTCTGCACTGATGAACTGACCATTTCCTAAGTAAATACCCATATGAGTCATACCTGCACCAGCACCAGTAGTATCTTTAAAGTATACTAAATCACCTGGTTGTGGATTACTAGTATGTGTCTTGCTGCCCCAGTAGCCAGCAACAGTTTGACGTCCACCAGAATGACCTGCTTTATTTAATACGTAGTAAACGTAGCCACTGCAGTCAAAACCAGATGGTGTTGTACCACCATATACATATGGTGAACCATTTAGCGATTGTGCAATAGACACAATTGATGAACCATTAGCAGATGGTGTTGTCGGTTTTTCTGTTTGTGGTTTTTCTGTTTGTGTATTTCCTTGCTCACCGCCAGTAGTTGGACGAGAAGGCGTAGTTACATTTGCTGTACCACCTTTTACAAACTTAACATGGTCTGCACTTACATAGCCAGTTCTTCCTTGGTGGTTAATTTTATACCAACCGTTTTCCCCACCAATAACTTGTAATGTTTGGCCTTGTAATACGCCACCAATTACAGCATTATATGTAGCCGGGCCTGTACGTACACGTAAAGCTCCTGTATCAACAACATATGAGCCGTCTTTTCGGATTGTCATTTCATTGTTGTTTGGCTTTTCTGTTTCCGTACTTACATTTGTAGTTGTACCGCCTTTTGTTACAAAGTCTTTACTTACATAGCCAGTTCCGCCGTTGTGGTTAATTTTAAACCAGTCTTGTACTTCACCGACAACTTGTACAGTTTGTCCTTTGTCTACAGTACCTACAACTGTATGAGAAGCACTAGGACCTGTACGTACATTAAGTGAAGAAACATTTACCGTATAGTTACCTGTTCCTTGTTGAACAGCAGTTCCTGTTTTCTCACCAGTTGTTACAAAATCACTGCTTACATAGCCAGTTTTACCGTTTACATTTACTTTAAACCAACCATTTTCTTCACCAGTTACTTGTAGAACTTGTCCTTCTTGTACTTTAGAAATAATATCATTTCCTGTACCAGGACCTGTACGTACATTCAATACATCAGCTGTTACTGTGTATTTAAGGTCAGATTTTTTCTCTACTGTTTGTGTTTCAGTTACTTTCGGATCAACTGTTTGTGTTTGTTTTTGTGTTTGTCCATCGATTTCTTTTAGCGCGTCTGTTGAAACTTGTGCGTGAGCAGCATCCATTCCAGGAACTACTGCGCCGGCTACAGAAGCTGCCGCTAAACCTGCTAGTACTTTTTTCATAAGTTGTATTAACTCCCTTTCCCTACTACCCTCTTAAAAAAATGATTTTAATATCCTACCAAAATATTGGAAATGAATTCATATTAAATTCCATTTTTATACAAGGGCTTTCTTTTTCACACGTCAACTATTTTAAATTACCGATGTGAACTTCATGTGAACTTCATGTGAATTCCAACTTCATACACAGCGTTTTCGTAATAAAACATTTAATTTTTTCTATTACAAAACGAATCAAAGCTTCTAGTAGTATCCATTCTTTACTTACTCCACTAATAAAATCATGATATCTAAGTAAACAATTGGTTTTTCTACTGGTCTTACAAAATAGTTCTTTTCATGAGTCACCTTCTTATCATTACAAAAATCCCGCCATTTATCAACTATATAGTATCCTAAAAAATTATATTTATATGAAAAAGAACTTTTCTCGTTCTGGAGCAATCCAAGAATCCATGTTTTGATCGCTATCCCTTACTAAACGATTTACTAATATATCATGCCATATATAATTTTCTAGTAAATATATATGAACAGGATCATCTGTATAAAAAGCATTTCCTTTTTGTTCTATCGAGTGACCATATACCATTTCTTTTCCATCAATTGATAAGATAAACCATTTATGACCTCCAATATTATTAACGTAACTTGTTTTTCTATGAATTTCTAATCCTTGCAACGGATCGTCAACTTCAAAGACAATCCCCTTTAAACTACATTCTCTTTCTTTTTCTTGTAAGTCTACTAATAATTTTTCATACATAGTATCCCGAATTGACAAAATAATCTTTTTTTTCGCTCTTCGAATTAATATTCTGCAGAAAGCTAGTATATTTTCTTCACCTTTCAAAGTGGTTACTCTCGGATCCACCTCAGGTTCTTTTTTTTCAAATACTTTTAATTCTTTTTCTACATACGTGTATGTCTCTTCCCATTTCTCTCTTACTGCCTCTAAAAACACATCTACAGGTAAAGGAGAATATTGTACTGCTTCATTTATTTCTTCCTTCATTACAATGCCTTTTTGTTCAAGGGTATTCAATATTTCATATATTCGTGCACGAGGGACTCCAGAATTTTTGCTAACTTGATAAGCACTAGAAGCTCCCTGTTGAACTAATGAAACATAGGCTTTTGTTTCATATTGATTTAAGCCAAGCATTTGAATTTTTTGTAGTAAATCTTCCATTGAAGATCTGATTATTTGGAATCTTTATGCTTATATTGTTAAAATAACCAATATAGTTCAAATATTAGGAGGTTCATTATTATCTATGGAGCAAATTATTGATAATAGTTCGAAGCATTATATCGATTTTCACTATGCATTGGTTCGTACGCTATCCTTGGTAACGTTCAGAAAAATCCCAACCATTGAAACAAAAAAATCCGAATTAAAAGTTACTATTGAAAATCAAAGTAATAATTTAAATCATAAGAATCCTTATAAATTATAATTATTTTTTAATAATTTATCGCACAAACAGGGAATTGCTAATAACCGCATTCCCTGTTTGTCTGTTTCATTTATTTTGAAACCACTGCGTCACATGATGGATTTCGCTATCTGTCATTCCATACCCATAATGATACCTTAAATTGAACTTCTAATGACTAGAATTCACGAGATTTTAAAAATCTTTTATTGGTCCTGTACAAAACAAAAAAGGATTACCTATATAGGCAATCCTTTTCCCATTTTATTTATGAAATTTCACACGAGTTTCTAACGACTGAAATTCTTTTTCTCCTGCTGGTGCAACTGGTTTACCAAATGGCATTTGAGCGATTAACTTCCAAGTTTCTGGAATATCCCACTCTTTTCTCACTTCGTCATCAATTAATGGGTTATAATGCTGCAGCGTTGCACCAAACCCTTCAATTTCTAATGCTGTCCAAATCGCAAACTGCAGCATTCCCGATGATTGCTGGGACCAAGTCGGGAAATTGTCTTTATATAACGCAAACTTTTCTTGAAGATCTTCTATTACTTTACTATCTTCAAAGTATAAAACTGTTCCATAGCCACTTTTAAATGCATTCATTTTTTCTTCTGTTGGTGCAAAATTATTTTCTGGTACAATTTTTCGTAATGTTTCTTTCGTAATATTCCATAGTTTGTCATGTTGCTCATCTAATAAAACAACAACCCTTGCACTCTGAGAATTAAAAGATGAAGGTGTATACTTTACGGCATGATTCACTATTTCTTGAATTTTCTCATCAGAAACAACTTGCTCTTTACTAATTGCATAAATTGATCTTCTGTCTTCAATTGCTGAATAAAAATCTTTTGCCATACTAATTCCCTCCAATTTTTATTTTGAGGCTTACTAATATGTATTATGGTATATCCCGCCTCTTACTTATTAATAATAAGTTTATAACTTTATTATATCTACACAGAAAAACATTTTCAAACAATAACACTCATACTTTTTTAGTTTTTGTTTTTAATACTTTTTATATTCCCTTAAAATAAAAAACAGCTTATTTTCTACTCAATTCGAGTTTCAAACAAGCTGTCTTCCTTCAAATTAGATTCCTCACTTACTTAACAATCTGGAAGCCATAAGACATTAGTTTATGCGTTTCTGTAAAACGTTTCATTTTACTTTCCGTACCCATAACAACTGTTACGAGTCGTTTATCACCTTGTTTTGCAGTCCCTGTAAAACAATAACCTGCACTATCAGTGAAGCCTGTTTTCAGTCCATCCATTCCTTCTAAGTAAAGTCCTTGGTTGGCCGGATTCAACATTTCATTTGTACTCGTAACCGTCGTACTTTTAAATGCTAATTGACTTTGACGTAAATGGGTAACATCTAATATCTCCGGGTAATCTGTTACAAGGTGATACGCTAACTTTGCTACATCAGCTACAGTCATCTTTGTTTCACTTCCATCAGCTTCTTGCAATCCAGAAGCATTTGCAAACTTGGTTGCTTCTGATAACTCCAGTTGTTTTGCTGTTTGATTCATAAGTTGAGCAAACTCTTGCTCGGTCTTTGCTATATGTTCCGCTAAAGCAACTGCAGAATTGTTGGCAGATTGTATCATTAACGCATGATATAAATCTTTAATCGTTAATACATCTCCCGCTTGCACTGGAATTCTAGCGCCTTCTGCTTGTGCTGATTTAGCACTTATTTTCACTTGATCCTCCCAATGGACCTTCCCTTTATGTATGCTTTCTAAAAGAATATATGCTGTCATCATCTTTGACATACTCGCCGGGGCAAGTAGCTCTTCTTCATTATTTTTATACATTACTTGTCCATCACTTGCATCAATGATCATTGCTGCTTTCGCTTCAACTACTGGTACATATTTTTGTGGGATTATCTTTTCAGTTAATCCTGTTTTGGGTAACTCTGCTACTTGTAGGGGCGGACCATCTATTGTCATTTTTTCTTTTGCTTTGGAAACATTAGTACCATTCTTCTCTAGAATACTCCCTTGGAAAAAGAACCAACATGAACCCAAAATAATAGCACAGAGTATTGTTACGCTTCCCCATCCTAACCTTTTCATCAATAAAACTCCTTTTACTCTACCTATTATCATTTCAAATTTAACCATAACAACAATGTCTTTAAACCGTCAAGGTCAAACAGTAAATAATCTACGATAACTATTTTTTCAAGATTATTTGTTAAGAATATGTTATACTACCAAAAATTTAATAATATAAATTTTCAAATATTAAATCCTGAAACTACTTAAATTCCTAATCGAAACAAGAAAGGTTTGATACAATGATACTACTTAATCCCTTAAAAAAAGGAGATACTATCGGCATTTACTCTCCTTCTTCACCTGTAACATATACATCTCCCAAAAGATTTAATCGAGCTAAAAAATATTTACAAGATAAAGGGTTCTATATATTGGAAGGTCGCCTTACAGGTAAGCAGGATTTTTATCGTTCTGGAAGCATTCAAGAACGTGCTGAAGAACTAAATGCATTAATTAGAAATCCGAATGTTACATGCATCATGTCAACAATTGGCGGGATGAATTCAAATTCTCTTTTACCTTATATTGATTACAAAGCATTGAAAGAAAATCCAAAAATTATGATTGGGTATTCAGACACTACAGCTTTACTACTTGGAATCTATGCAAAAACAGGYATTACTACATTTTATGGACCAGCACTTGTTCCTTCTTTTGGTGAATTCGAACCTTTTGTAAACTCTACTTATACATACTTTGCAGAAGCTTTAATGGAAGAACAAGAAATTCCTTACAAGGTAAAGAAACCTTTATTTTGGACAGATGACTTTATAAACTGGGAAGAAAAAACAAAGGACAAAGAACTAAGAAAAAACGAGTGGATTTGTGTAAATGGCGGAAAAACAACTGGAAGACTAATTGGCGGCAACTTAAATACAATACAAGGTATATGGGGTAGCCCATTTATGCCTTGTATTAAAGAAGGAGATATTCTCTTTATTGAAGATAGCTCCAAAGATGCAGCTACCATTGAAAGAAGTTTTTCATTACTTAAAATTAACGGTGTATTTGATAAAGTTTCAGGAATCATTCTTGGAAAACATGAGCAATTCGATGATTGTGGTACAAATCGTAAACCATATGAAATATTACTAGAAGTCCTAGAGAATCGTAAATTGCCATTTCTTGCAGACTTTGATTGTTGCCATACCCATCCGATGATGACGATGCCAATTGGTGTTCAAGTAGAGCTGGATGCAACAAATAAGGAACTACGTATTCTTGAACAATGGAAAAATTAATATTTACATTCAATGATTCTATGAACATCTTTATTTTCATTATGAAAGTAAGAAACGAGTGGCTTTCAGTATAAAAGCCACTCATTTCTTTACTGTCCTAAATTTTGAACCTTATCTTTTAAATCCTGAAATTGTTGAACTGTCTGCATAAGCTCTGAGTTTTTAAATTGTTCTACATCCATTTTCCCTTCTTCTATCTTTTTCATGGTTGTATCAATTAATGCATTTAATTTTTCGTTATATCCAACAATTTGCTGATGGATGTCCTTCGCTACATCCGGGGGTGTCAATTCATTAAAAGCTGGGATATCCTTTTGAATGTCTCCGAGCTTAGTCTCTAATTCTTTTCGAGCAGCACTATCATTGATTGCTTTTTCTACTAATCCCGGCGCTTCATTTGCAAACGCACTCACTTTATTAACATAGTCTGTCGCCTTTTGAGCATAATCAATTGAATTCTTACCCTCTTCAATCATAGAGCAGCCCATTAAACCGATTGTAATTAAAAACACAAGTAATATCGTCTTTTTCAACTTCATTTTTTACCTCCTAGCTGAATACTAACCTATTGTTTCTTCTATTATATTTATAAACACTTATCCCTTTCGTTATACTGTCATTCTAAAATACTAGCTACTTCATTTTCATTTTCATTACCTCAACTTATATATTCTAGCAGGACTTTTCAATTTCCTTTTCATAATCAATTTTGAAAAACATATGGGGTTTTCATGGAACGAATTTCATATACAACAAGCTCTTTTGTTGATTTTTCTCTAGCTGTTAACACTCCTTGATTTCCATAATTGTGTTTCTAATAGTAGTATTTCTCCCATTCCATCTATTAGTAATACGGTATAACCTGTTAACGATTCAGAAATCGTACCTTCTACTACATCACACTCTTTCATGCTACCTACTGTTAGTACATAGTTTTTCAGAAACTCCTTCATTTCTTTACTTGTCGCAGTGCCCATTTCAAATTTGTATACATCCGAAAAAAGACATACTTAAGATACAATTAAGTATGTCGATTCCTTTATAATAACGTTTACTTCCCTACATATCCTATAACTGTTACAAGTTCTGATTCTATATGTACACCGATAATTTCCTCAATAATATTTGTGTATCCTTCCCCTATAGGCGCTCCATATTGTAAGGAAATTTCTTTTTTCTTATAAACTGACTGAGGTATAGTCAAAATGAATTTCCTAAGATCTCTTTCATCCACAGGTTCCATAATTAAAACTATGCCTTCTTCCTCAAACATACAATCATCCTTTCACATACATTCCTAATATGGCTCAGTATTGCCTTTACCTGCTGAGTTCTAAACCCCTTTACAAATAGTACGATACTCTTCATTCGATAAAGTGAAACTTTAATCAGTGGGGGTTTTCTTCATCCCCCACTGATTATTAGCCCTCATCAATCGGGCTTTTACGGGCAGTAATACTCCCACCTAGCTTCTTTGTATTCACTGAATCTTGAGGTGGGAGTATTACTGCCCGTTAATGCGGGATAAAACGCCCATTTCCCATAGTCATACTAATCACTCATCTAAAAATCTCCAAAATAAAAAGCACAAACCTTGAAACATCAAGAATTTGTACTTTTATTACATACGATTTCACATTCCTTTATCCATCTCATAAGGTGATATCTTCATCAACGGAAGGTTCCACCGCTGATGGCTAACTTTCACCTATCTTCCACATTTCTCTCTAAATCTCAAGGGCGGAGTTTCATGTACTATGCTCAACTTCCTTACTTTTCTCTGCCCCCTTCTTTTTTGTTATACTTCTTATTTTTTTAACCGTACCAGTTAACCCTGTTGGAAATCCTAATAACACAATAATATATAGTAACCCAAGAAAGATCGTCCATCGTTCAAAGATTGGATACTGCGTCGCAAGTTCTGATAAATAATACTTTAGAGATTCAATCATCCCGGCACCAGCGATTGCTCCAACTAATGTCCCAACTCCCCCAATCATTGTCATTAACAGAGCATTTAAAGTCATTTCAATTGAAAAAACAGTTGTATTCACAAAGCGTAATGTGATAACAAATAAACCACCGCTAAGCGCTGCTACTACTCCCGCAACTACGCTCGCAATAATTTTATAGTGGAGAATTTTATATCCAAGTGCTTCTACACGTTGCTCATTTTGCGAAATTGCCTTTAACACTTTTCCAATAGAAGATTGTGTAAATACGTGAAGCAATAGAAAGATGACGACTAAACATATGAGTGTAATATAGTAAAATGTGAAACGGTCACGAAACATATCAGGTACACGGAATGTAAAGCCATCTCCTCCATGTGTGAAAGACCGCCATTTTTCAGCAAGTACGAAGAATAGTTGGGAAATCGCAAGTGTTAACATTGCATAAAAATGACTTTTTAATCGTAAAGAAAGCATACCGATTATATAACTGATTATCGCTGATAGTACAACAGCTATCCCAATACCGATTAAAAAGCTTGCTATAGAAACCTCTTGTCGATCTAGTAAGAGTGCAACACAATAAGCACCTATTCCAAAAAACATACAATGACCGAATGAAACAATTCCTGTATATCCAAGAAGAATATCAAAACTCATTGCAAATATAGCAAAGATGAAAATTTGTGTAAACAAAATGAGTAAGCTCCGTGAATCATTTACGAAAGGGAATACACTTAAACGAATCATTTACGAAAGGGAATACACTTAAAC
>NZ_JBFTMC010000093.1:0-17510 GCF_056396765.1 Bacillus sp. 05T22 | reverse complement strand
ATTAGGAAAGCTCAGTTTCAGAAGAAACTTTTTCTTTTTCTAAAAAACCAGTGTAGATCATTGGAGATTCTGCATATCAAATGAAAACGTATCAACTTATTATTTTTGGATTTGAGTCAATATTTTGGACACAAGAAAGTTAAATCTAAGCTACCTTTTTAGCTAGATCTTCTATTGCTTGAGGAGTTTTATAACCAATGCTACTATGAATTCGCTTGCGGTTATAAAACCCTTCAATATATTGAAATAGTGCTAGATTTACCTGTTCAAATGTGACGTATTGTGTACGATATACTTCTTCTTTCTTTAAAATGGCATGAAACGACTCGATACAAGCGTTGTCATACGGACGGCCTTTCTTACTGAAAGAGGGCTTTATGTTGTAATTCGCGAGTAAGGTTTGAAATCCTTGCCAAGAGCTTGGCACATCCTATGAACAGAGTGTGTTTCTTTTTGACAATCGATAAATTGATGTAATTCTGTATCTTTTATTTTTTCGCGAATATGGCCATAGCCTTTTTAAAATCTCATTTTCCTCTTTCAGACGAAGCATTTCTTTCTGCATTTGTTTCATATCTTCTAGCGTCATTTCTTCCTCATCAATCGTTGTGATAGGAGAGTATTTCTTAATCCATTTATAAACCGTTACTTCTGATACACCATACTCGCTGCTTAGTTCTTTCACAGATCGTTCTGAATGATATAATTCAACAACCATCTTTTTAAATTCTTCATTAAATTTCTTATTTGCCATACGGACACTTCCTCCTTGAAATCCATTGTAAGGACTTAACTAAGTTGTGTCCATGTGACTATACTAACTCCAATTTTTAGATAAGATGATTAGTACTTCGATAAAAGAAGATTTGAAAAAGTATAAATTAAAATCAAGAGGTGGAATTTATTATAAGAAAATAAGACAATATTTTATATATATGCATATTGGTGTGACTGGTATGGAAAATGATATTGTTAGAATTAGAGGGTATATGAAGCCCTATATAATAGATGACATTTTTTGGGGAGTTTTTGATATGAAATCTAATAGTAATGACCCTATCGGATTACGAGCAAACGGTGCATATAAAGTTGACGGATTTGAAGATTTCTACAATGATGTAAAATATGGTGACGTAGAAAGTCTAAGAGATGTTTCTAAAGAATTAATAGGTAAATGCTATGAAGATTTGGAGGAAACTGTGAATCATTTCAAAAAATTTGACGAATTTCTTCATTTTTCAAAATCTTCGGGTAAAAATCAACTTTATGATTATAATCTTTTTGATATGTTATTATTAATAAACGCAAGAAAATATAAAGAAGCTAAAAGTATTGCAACAAATCTAATAAAAAAACACGAATATGGCAGATTTAGTAATGAAGGGAAAAATATATATGAGTACATTGTAGATTATTGCAATAAACATATATAGGATAGGAGAAAAGATGGCAATTACAGATTTGGAACAGATAGATGCAATCGGAGTAGAAGATAAAAAGCTAAAGTTGATAATAATAGACTATCTAGACTGGGAATATGAAGACATGCATCTAGACGTACTACAAGAAAAAATTAATAACTACTTAATATATCTCGAAGATAAGCAGTATATTAAAGATTATGGAGACAACTTTGAGAAAAAAATAATTGATATACATTTTCAACATGGTATTTCGGGAAATGGCTTGAAATTTCTGAACGTAGTTTCCAGCCAACTAAACGATTCTGACATATTCATCAATATTCACTTACCAGAATAATAATTCTTTCTTTCATATAGTTCTGTTTACGCTTATTTTGCATAAGTCATACAAGACCTCCTTTCTATTTATACCCGGATAAAAATCAAGATTAATTACAAATGTGTATCATCAATACAAGGATGTATATTTTGGCAATTAAATCTAAGAAATTTCGAACATTAATTAACATTTTTTTAGTTTTTCTAAACAAATAAAAAAGGATAAACGGTTAATAACCATTTATCCTTGAAAACAACTGTATAGTTCATCCTACCTATTTTTGTATGGCAACATATGAATCTATTATTTCTCCTATTTTATACAAATATATATCCATTGCTAAATTTTGATTCCGTCCATGCTCCATCTCACGTTCAATCTATTTCAACGAAACGATAGAATTCCCATAATTATGTAATCATTTGAAAAATTAAATCGGAAGCCGTGTCTGAAAGGCCATAGCTGATCGTTCTCCCCAGCCTACTTGTTTCTTCATCATGACAATCTGCTTTTTCGATAAAGTAAAACTTCCATCAGTGAGAGATTTCCCTCGTCCCTCACTGGTGGAAAGCTCTCACCAATCAAGCACATGCCAGCAGTTATCCCCCACCTCTCTTCTTCGCTTTTCTCTGCATCTTGAGGTGAAGAATAACTGCCCGTAAATCGCGGAATAAAATTAAGCAAACACTCGCTTGATCTCTTTTGCAATTTCATTCATTAAATCTTCTGCTTGCGGATACAAACCAATTTTATCCATAAAAGCATGGTCTGTACCATTGTACTGAATCAGCTTCGTAGGAACCCCGCTGCGTGCTAGTTTTGCCGCGTAAGCTTCACACTCTACTTTTAAATAATCAAATTCGGCAGTTGCAATCAGCGTCTCCGGCATACCGCTTAACTGATCCGACAGCAGTGGAGAAACATGGGGATCTGTGATTTTCCCATTATTTTGCAAATAAATTTGGAAAAGTACCCTACTGCTTTCACCCAACGCTGTAACCAGTGGAGTGATTATCTCTGCATGGTTACGAATCTCATACTGATCAAGGCTCCAGTTGAAATCCTCGGTTTGGACGCCGGCCATATTCACTGATGGATAAATAAGCGCCTGAAATTTAATCATCTCCGTCCCCTTCTCACGATCCATTAACGCACACACTGTAGATAAATTACCACCCGCACTGTCTCCAGAAATGGCAATTTGCTGTGGATTCACACGAATTTCTTCAGCGTGCTCATACACCCATGTTACGGATTCGAAACAATCTGTCAACCCTGCTGGATATGGATACTCAGGGGCTAAACGGTAATCAACAGAAATAACAACGGCACCTGCCTTTTCTGCCAATGCTTTACACGGATTTTCCACGACATCAACACTTCCGGCTATGAATCCTCCGCCGTGAATGAAGACAACAGCAGGCAGAACTCCTTCGTTAGAAGGTGTATAGATCCGCAGAGGAATCGGTCCATTTGTTCCATTAATTGTTTTATAAGTGGTTTCAACCTGACTTTTCGTAACGTCGTCATTGTTCCAACCCATCATAGCCCGCATTCCCGTAACAAAACCCATAGTATTTGAAGGATTAAATGGCTGGTTTTCCATCGCAGCCATTTTTTCTGCCGTTTGTAAAGTCACTTGGAGAACTCGAGGGTCTAATTCACCAATCGCATCAGAATCAGGAATCGGTTTAGCAATAAAATCGATTCCTCTTTTTTTGACAGCTTGTATCTCCTCACTCAGTTTAGAAACTAGATTAACGTAAGTAGTTGTATTACTCATTATTACCGTCTCCTTTTCTGATAATTTTAATTTTGGAAAACTTTGTTACCGAGTTCTTCAGTATTTTGCTGTACGAGAATCCTCAATCTAATCATACACGGCCGAGCACCCGCTTTCAGACTAGGCATTAAAGATTCGTTATTCATATGATCTGCAGTATAATAACTATCTATCATTTCAATACATAATTCACTATTTTCTAACAAGGTCGTACCACATTCATAACCATGATTAAAATTCGAAACAATAAGCCTCGATTATTCAAGTTAACCTTAACAAAGAATGTTCAAATAGACAGAAAACTAATTCGCCGCTTAACGATTCATTTGCTCATTGTTTAATAGCTCAATCATTTCACACAACATTTCCTCCGTAAAAGCACCTGCGCTAAAGTTCACTAGTGCACGTAATGGCATATAGTTCAGCATGGCATCCATCAATTCGGAGGCATCACTATCCCCTTCAGTCATACTAGCAAGCGGATTATCTTCTAATGCCTTTACCATAAGCTCTTTTGCAATTGGTGCTAAAATTGGATTCGCAAATAAGTCCCCAAGTAACGTATTACGGTGTACTGGTTTTCGAATTAAAGCCGTTGATTGAACATAAATGCTGTCATGTAAAACAATCTCTTTTGAAGACTTTCCTACCAAAATTTCAAACTCACCTGTTTCAACATGCCAGTCCTTCAATTCAACGTTATAATAAGCAAATGATCTTTTAGCTAACGTAAAGGTAACTGTTTTTTCTTCGCCCGGCTGTAATTCCACTTTTTCAAATCCTTTTAGCTCTTTCTCAGGACGGATCACACTGCTTTCAACATCTTTTATATAAAGCTGAACAATTTCTTTACCTGCTGTACTACCAGTATTTTTCACGTTTACACTGACAGAAACAGTCTCCGTATCTTTTATTTCTTTCTTATTAATTGAAAGATTGCTATACTCAAAGTTTGTATAGCTTAACCCAAAACCAAATGGGAACAATGGCTCAATATTTTTCGTATCGTAATAACGGTATCCGACGAACACACCCTCTTTGTATTCCACTTTGTCACCTTCACCAGGGAAGTTTAAGTAAGAAGGATTATCGCTTAAAACTTTCGGGAATGTTTCCGCTAATTTCCCGCTTGGATTCACATCACCAAATAATAAATCAGCAATCGCTCCGCCTAATGCTTGTCCACCCAAATAGCCTTCAAGTATTCCTTTTACTTTACCTATCCATGGCATTTCAATTGGAGCACCGTTACTTAAAACTACAACGATATTACTTTGAACTTCTGCAACGGCTTCAATTAATTGCACGTGATTTTCTGGCATCTGTAAATGCTTCCGATCATATCCTTCTGATTCATAACGATCTGGAAGTCCAACGAAAAGAACCACTGTATCTGCTCCAGCTGCTACTTCTTTTGCTTCATTAATCATGTTTTCATCTAAAACATCACTGGCAAGATCATAGCCTTGGGCAAATAATATATTCGTATTTTTACCTGATACAGTTTCAATTTCTTCGAGAATGCTTTCAAGTTTTGTTGGATTAATATGAGAGCTTCCGCCGCCTTGATAGCGAGGTTCCTTTGCGAATCCCCCAATCACAGCTACCGTTCCTTCTTTTTTCAATGGAAGAATGTTATCTTCATTTTTTAACAACACCATGCTTTCGCGTGCGACTTCTCTTGCAAGCTGATGATGCGCATCCTTACTATACACAGCGTTTTCTCGTTGGTTATCAGCGGTTTTAAAAATAGCGTTAAGAAGACGTTCTACTGCTTGATCAAGCTTTTCTACAGATAGCTGACCGCAGTTAACTGCATCAACAATCTTCTTTTCACCAATCCCAAAGCTTGAAGGCATTTCTAGTTCCAAACCGTTCGCTAAACCTGTAACACGCTCATTTATTGCACCCCAATCAGAAACGACAAAACCTTCAAATCCCCATTCATCCCTTAAAATATCCTTTAACAAATAGTCATTTTCCGAAGCGTATTCACCATTCACCTTGTTGTAAGCACTCATTACTGTCCATGGCTGTGCCTCCTTAACAGCGTCCTCAAAGCTGGCAAGATAGATTTCGCGCAATGTTCTCTCATCAATAATTGCATCGGTCGACATTCTGCGATGTTCCTGATTATTGGCAGCGAAATGTTTTAATGATGTTCCAACTCCTTGACTTTGTACGCCGTTAATATGATTCGCAGCCATTTGAGATGATAAATAAGGGTCCTCTGAAAAATATTCAAAGTTTCTTCCGCACAGCGGCGAACGCTTAATGTTTGCACCTGGCCCAAGAAGAACACCGACATTTTCAGCCTGACATTCCTCTCCTAATGCAACTCCTACTTGTTTTATTAATTCTTTATTCCACGTACTCGCTAACCCTACTGCTGATGGGAAACAAGTAGCTGGGACACTATTATAAATCCCTAAGTGATCTGCTCCCTCTGCCTGTTTCCTAAGTCCATGCGGTCCATCAGTTACCATAATGGAAGGAATTCCTAATCGCTCAATCCCTTTTGTATTCCAAAAGTCTAATCCAGAACATAGACTTGCCTTTTCTTCTAGTGTCATTTGTGAAATAATTTGCTTAATATCCCTTTCCATGATAATCCTCCTAATCAAAAGATTATTAAGTGAGCGCTTTCTTAAACCTATTATAGTTTTTATTTTTTTGATATTATGGTATTTTTTTTAGAATAATTGTAAAAATTTTAGCTGATGTTATATATTGGCTGAGTTTTAACGAATGGAGGTTAAAATAATGAATTTCTCCAAACTAGAGGATTTAGATTATATTTGTAAGCTGGTCTTTGACATGCATAAAATACCTATCTTTTTTATTGATAACAAGGGAGATTTAGTATTTGAACACTCCCGCAATTTTCAGCATAGCCCCTTGTATACTTCAAAAGAGGAGATATTTCGTCAACTATTTAGGGAGGAAAACTTCTATCGTTTTCCAGTACTGAGGGAGACCTCCTGCCTTGAAAACTTTTTCTCAATTAACCTGCGTTCAAATGACCAACTTAGCGGGAACATCATTGTCGGTCCTGTCCTTTATTCGAGGCTATCAGAAGTATCAATTAAAGGAATCATCAATGACCTTCATCTAAAAATAAACAAGGATGAAATGGTTGGATATTATCATTCTCTCCCTGTTTTAAGCAATTTGAATTTTTTAAATTTGAGCATGGTCCTTTATTACATGCTGTATCAACAAAAATTAGACATGGTTGATATCCTACAAAAAAATATGCTGTTAGAAAAGGAAAAATTTGAAGTGGAACAGCCCGATATACGTATATCGGAACGCCGTCAAAATTTACTGACTCATATCGATCCACTGGCTGAGAAGAAAATCTTTGCGTGTATTAAGGAAGGGAAAAAGGATGATTTAATTCAAAACCTAAAGGGATTACCTGAATCAGGGAATCCGGGGGTGTTGTCGAAAACGAGTCACCTGCGAAGCCAAAAAAATTCCGCCATCGCAGCCATCACACTTGCGACTAGAGCTGCCGTAGATGGTGGACTATTCCCTGAAATCGCATATACCCTTAGTGACTTACTCATCCAAAACCTTGAAGAAATAAAAGAAAGTAAAGCTATTATTCCATTTTTGGAGAATGCTTTACTTGAGTTCTCGGAACGAGTAAAAAATGGGAAGATGCAAAAGTATTCAAAACCCATAAACGCATGTCAAAATTATATATTCACTCATCTTTACGAAGATATTACACTTTCCCATCTAGCAAAAATAGCCGCACTAAATTCTAGTTATTTGTCTTTCCTTTTCAAAAAAGAAGTGGGAATTTCACTAGGCGAATATATTCAGCGTGCTAAGATAGATGAGGCAAAAAGCTTAATGACCTATACGAGACATTCTTTATCCGAAATTTCCACACTATTAAACTTTCATGACCAAAGTCATTTTACGAAAGTCTTTAAAAAACATACTGGTGTTTCACCTAAACAATTTAAAAATGGGGGTGTTAAATAAATCCTTTCATCTTTTTCTTTTTCAACTTTATTTCTCTATAACCACAATGCTTTTCCATTAATATCCGCGTGTGTACAAATAGATAAAATTCCCTCTACTGCACCTTTACAAACCATTAGGTTCATATTACTCGTATCTTTGACAACGACAGACATACGACGCCGAGCAAAATCAAAAGGAATCTCATCTACTTTATGAAATTCTGTTGTATCCAATTGATGTTTCTCTTCTGTATGCTCAATAACGGCTTTATCGATAAGATTTTTTAATCCTGTCTGATAAAAGCTATTTAGATACGCTAATTGTAATACACTTTTACTTTGGTTTCCTGTTGGATCTAGATGAAGAACTAACACGATTTTATCTTTTCGAATCAACCTTTCAATATAGATTTTATCCAATTATTTTAGAATATTAAAATAATTAATAATAATACAAGCAACGAATATACTATTCATTTTTTTGTTATCATTATCATTTTTTATTTGTGACAACTTGTTGAACAACGGATTATTATACATAACCTAAAAAAAAATAGAGAATAATGTAGAATTTTGTCTAATGATATGTATGTACACTTCCTATCTGCTAGATATAGACTGTGAAGTGTAAGGACCTTATCTTACAAAAAACTTAAAGGAGGCTTATAAAATGGGGAAATTCACAGGATTTTCAAAGTTTACACTTGCTACATTAATAGGAATAGGTAGCTTAGGTGCCTTTTCTCAAACAGAAGGTGTAAAAGCTGAAAGTTTGGATCGTATTTCTCATGAAAATGTTGAATTTAATTCACCTTCTACTATCACAAATACTTTTGAACAAAGAGCTAATATTGTCCCTGAATCAAAAGTAATCACAAACCATTATGTGAAGTACTCAAAAACTAGTTATCAGGTTAAAGAAAGTATTCCAAAAGAAATTTATTATTCATCAAATGGTTTTAAAGGTTATATACAAGCAACAACTATAATTGATATTGGTGACCATTTCCTGACTCTCTATTCCGGAACTGTAATTCGATGTTAATTTCATGATTACGTTTATTAAAAGTAGTTTAAAACTTGTGGATTTACAAAAAATAAACCACAAAATTATTCAATTTTATGGTTTATCAAATAAAAGATAATGCTAAGACTACGTCTAATGCTCTTAGATTACCTTCCCCAAAGTTAATTATAGAGTATTAAAGTATTACTGTACAATCAAAAAGCACTCGAATGAGTGCTTTTTGATTGCTATTCCTAATGAAATTCTTTTTCTTTTCTAAAATCTGTTCATACTATTGATTCACAAAGCACTTATGCCCAGATATACAAATCATTTGTGTGAGATTTTTACATACATGTTTGAAATAAAAACTTACATGAATGATTTTAAAAGTTCTTGTACTAATGGAATTTCTCCACCTACAAATTTTAAAACTGCCATTACGATCGCCATAGTATTTCCTTCTCTTGTTTGAGTATTAAGATGTGGTAAATCTTATACCCTTATTTGAGTAAACGCTTACAAATAAATCAACACATTTTTAATATGCAATATTTCATATTAAAAATGTGTTTCATACCGTTATAATATAATAGATAAATTCTAAAGTACTCTTAAGTGAACAAAACAGCTAATGAACATATAAAAAAGAAGAGGATTATAAAAACCCTCTTCTTTTTTATGTTAATAAATCTAAACTTGGATTCATGTTGGTCCTACGTAAGTAGTAATTAATTAAGTAGCAGAATATCCAGAAGAGATAGTTACAAATGTTTTTTACGGCTTTTTTTATATAAATATCATATTTTTATTTTTAACGTTAGGAAATATTGTTAGATGCATATATATATTTTCATTAATCTCTTTTTTTTTAGATATTTGGTGATACACTATATGTTGTATAAAAAAAGAGCAATGGTTAAAGGTGGTTATTATAGGTGAAAAAGATATCATTATTTTTGATAATTATTAGTTTGTTATTAAGTGCTTGTAATGGTACTAATATTATTAAAAAAGAAGAGAAAGTTGTAGAAAAAAATACGAAGGGAAATAGCATTATTCCGAAATATTCTATTTCTGATAATTATTATAAAACTATTATTCCTTTAAAAGAACATAAAATAATAAATACAGTTAATATACAAACTAATTCTAAATTAGATATAGATAAATTAGAATTAGGTTTAATGAATATGGCATCTAAGCAATTTGATACAAAAAATCATTTATTACAAAGAAGTGAATATATTTCTCAAAAAACAATAGACGAACTACTCACAAAACAAGAAGTACCTTATGTATCTAATATTATAGAATATGATTATTATACTAAGAAAAATTCAGGTGAATTGAGTTTAGCTGGTGTTGTTATCGGTTTAGCCATGACTTCAAATCATTCTAATGAAGAAGCAAATGTTAAGGGCAGTGAAATTGCTAATCAACTTTTAAAAGTTCTTTATGATAATAAGAACTTTGTAAAAGTTCCTATTACTTTTTCTATTTTTAAACAGGAAGCTTCTGATTCTTTAAAAGCCGGTACTTTTATTTCTAGTGTAACAGTACAAAAAGGTGAGAATAGTATAGGACAGTGGGTTAATATTAACGAAAAATCCTTTGCTTATCCTTCTGATGATTTTAAACAAGTATATAATAAAGATAATGAAAAGTTAGATAAGTTTTCTAATAAAGTGAAAGACTTCAATAAAGCTGATTATATACCGGTTAATGCTACAGTTTTTTATAAAGATGATCATATGGATACTGTAAATATGAATGTGTTAGTTAAATTTAATGGTAAATCAGAACTGATTGCTTTTACACAAATGATAGTCCAAGAGATACTTGATGCTTTCTCTAAAGATGTTAAGGTTCAAATGAATATAAAGTCAGAGCAAAAAGTTGAAGCAGTTGTTGTAAGAGAAAAAAATGAAGATGAACCTTTTGTTTCTTTTATTGAATAATAAAAATAAAAAAGACAGTTATTATACTGTCTTTTTTACTTTTATTATTAGTTTAATGTACCATGATTATTTTATCATTAGCGCTTTAAAATAATTGGGCGAACAAATGTAAAAAGATTGTACTTTGAAACAGATTCTACATAGGGTTTTAGATCTACAATTGTACCCGCTTCTATAATCTTAAGTTGTTGCCCCGATTTAACCTATTCGTAACGAAGTGCTTCAATCGGATCTAATTTCGCCGCCTTATTTGCTGGAATTAACCCGAAGATAATACCAAGCGTCATCGAGAATAATACGCCGCCAACAACTACTTGCCATGAAACGAGTGGTGGCCATTTCGCAAATGTGGAAACAATATATGCGCCCCCGTAACCAAGACCAATCCCGATTAATCCACCAAGAAGCGTTAACATAACAGCCTCAATTAAGAATTGCAGTAAAATTTTACTGCGCGTTGCTCCAAGTGCTTTACGTACCCCAATTTCACGGGTACGCTCTGTTACGGATACGAGCATAATGTTCATAACGCCAATACCACCAACGACTAACGAAATACCCGCGATACCGCCGATAATCATCGTCATGATATTTGTTACTTTAGAAACACCTTCTTGGAATTCTTTTAAATTCACCATTTCATATACTTACCAGAAGCATCGCTTGGTTTACGGCTATTTAAAACCTCAACAGCCTTTTTACCTGCAGTTTCTAGATTATCTATATTTTTTGACTGTACAGAAATATTTTGAATTTCATCTTTTCCATATAATGTTGGCCATAATGTAATTGGAATTAATGCTTCTGAAGGGCCCATTCCCATAAACTCATTATCTGACTTGTACACGCCGATAATTTGCATCGGTTGGCCTTTCATTTCAATAATTTTGCCAACGGGATTTTCTTTCTTAAACACCTTATCTTCCATACTCGTACTAATCATGACCACGTTATTCCCTTGGGACATATCCGTTTCATTTAGTGAGCGACCTTTTACTACTTTCGTTTTATTCACTGCAAAATATTCACTATCTAGCCCTATAACATTAACCACCTCTTTTTTATCATTAATATCGAGTGATTCCATTGTATTATTTGTTGTAATAACATGCGCAATCTCCGGAATTTTCTTTACTTCAAAGATATCTTCCTCTGTTAATTTCGGTCTTTCCGTTGCTCCCATCCCATACGGATCATTCATATCCGCAGTGAAGTGAATTGGCATCACATTATTACCAGAGCCAGCAATTTGCGACTTTAACATCACCTCCCCGCCTTGCCCAATCGCAACAACAGTAATAATAGAACCTACACCGATAATAATCCCAAGCATCGTAAGCGCTGAGCGCAGTTTATGAGCTAGAATAGAAGAGAGAGCAATCTTTATACTATCTAGTAAACTCATACCACACACCTTCTATCTTCTGTAATTTTCCCGTCCCTTAGCACGATTCGGCGTGAAGAATATGCAGCAACTTCTTCTTCATGCGTAACCATGATAATCGTCGTACCTTCTGCATTTAACTTTGTGAAGATGTCCATAACTTGCTCCCCAGACTTTGTATCAAGAGCACCAGTTGGCTCATCCGCCATAATAAACGTTGGATTATTCGCAATGGAACGCGCGATAGCCACACGCTGTTTTTGTCCACCTGAAAGTTCGCTCGGCAGGTGGTGCACACGGTCGGTCAATCCGACTTTCCCCAGTGCTTCAAGAGCTCTCTGACGACGCTCTGCTTTCTTCACACCGCCATATATAAGCGGTAGTTCTACATTTTCTACTGCTGAAAGACGTGGCAATAAGTTAAAATGCTGGAATACAAAGCCTATATACTCATTACGAATAAGGGCAAGCTTTGCTTCATCTGCCGTTAAGATATTCACGCCGTTTAACACATATTCRCCTTCTGTTGGACGATCTAAACAACCGATAATATTCATAAGSGTTGATTTMCCWGARCCAGAYGGTCCCATAATRGAAACRAACTCACCGYTTTGAATTGTTAAACTAATACCATGTAAAATCGGYACCGCWAGYTTCCCTTGRTAATATGTTTTATGAATATTGTTTAACGTAATCATTTTTCTTTCACTTCCATTCCGTCATACACGTTGTCGGAAGGATTTTTAACCACCTTTTGTCCCACTGTTACACCTTCAAGGATTTCTGTCCAATCTCCATCAGTAGAACCTTTTTTCACATTTTGTTTACGAAGTTTTCCTTTGTCTTCTACATAAACAAATAGATTACCAGATTTTTCAATAATACTTTTACTAGGAACAGCAATCATCTTCTTATTCTCTAAGTTTACTTGCAGTGATACGTGATAGCCTGAAGATAAACCTTCTTGACCATCTAAACTAGCTTTATATGTATACTGAGACATATTTTGTGTTCCCTCACCAACACTAGCTGCTTGTGCCATCTCTGCACTTGTCGGGAATTCACTTATCTCTGTAATTTTACCTGTCCATTTCTTCTTGTTATTGGCTTTTGCAGTTGCTGTAAATGTTTGATCCTTTTGGATTTGTGATTTTTGAAGTTCTGTTAACGTCCCTTGAATTTGGAATGGATCTTTAGAAGCGATTTGTAAAAATGACTTTCCTTGTCCACCCATCGCTTGCGTCGAACTTTGTGCTGCATCTTTATCTAATTTTTGTACAACACCAGCAAAATTACTATAAATTGTGAGTTCATCTTGTTTTTTCTTTAATTGTTGTGATTGTAATTGACCTTTTTCTTTCTCAAGTTCAGTTGTTTTTTGCTGTATTTCTAGTTCACTTACTTGCTCTTCTAACGGATCTGTTACTTCTTTCCCAGCGCCGCTATCTTTCGCTTTCTTAATCTGATTCTTTAATGAATCTATTTTCTTTTTCCCTTGATCATAGCGCATACTTGCCATTTTTTGATCAAGCTCAGCTTGTTTCATTTGTAAATTGATTTCTTCATTATCATAAGAGAATAATTTCGTTCCTTTTTCTACTTCTTGCCCTTCTTTCACCGCAATATCCTTCACTTTTCCTTTTGTTGGATCTGCATAGAAGCTCTCGATATTTCCCGGCTTTACTTGTCCAGAAATCAATTTTGTATTATTGGGTGTACGTTCTGTTACTTTCTCAAAGCTAACAGCGTCTCCCTTTGCTGTCTCCTTCTTCTTACCTTGCATAACAAAAATATTGACGGCTGCAATGGCAATAATTAATGCAGTAACTCCGATAATAACCCATTTTTTCTTTTTAGTTGATCGATGTGTTGTAGTTGGTAACATAATGTATTCCCCTTAATGATGATATAATTTAGTACCTACATTTATTGAACAATTTATATGGACAACCCCTAAAGCAACTGTCTATAAACCAAAAAATAAAAGCTAAGAACCTTTTAATACCTTAGGCTATATGAAGCACAAAATAAAGAGGTCGATCCTTTATTGTAAAGAAACTGACCCCTTTATTTTGTGCTTCATATAATATAAATAATTGCAAAAACTAAACTACATTACTGCTTTTAATAATTCTGTTACTAATGGAATTACTCCACCAATGAATTTCAAAACTGCAATTGCGATTTCCATATGATTTCCTCCTCTTTTTGGAGTATTGAATTGTGGTAAATTTTTATACTTTTATAGTAGCGAGAATTCATTTGGATATCAACGTATTTCAATATGCAATATTTCATATTTATACACGTTTTTTTTAAAAAAATATACCAAATCTAAAGTGTTTACCGATGAATCAAACAGTTAATGAACTTAAAATAACTTTCAAGGAAAAAATCAAAATTCAAATAATTAAAATTGATATATTATTGTTCCTACAATACTAGATCTATCAATATATCCCAGACCATTTCGACTATCTTTACTATGGTAACGGTTATCACCCATTACAAATAATTTATTTGAAGGTACTTCTCTTTCTTCAAAGTTAGCAAGATATTTGGATTTATTACTTAAATCYTTATAAATATAGTTTTCTTTTTTTTCCTTTCCATTAATATACAGAATATCATTTTCTATTTTAACTTTGTCTTTTGGCAATCCAATTATCCTTTTCACATAATACTTAGGATCATTGGGTTTTTTTATAATAACAATTTCTCCATGACGTAATGGAAAAATTGCTGCACCTGCTCTATTAACTAGTATATACTCTTCATTTTGTAAAGTAGGATACATAGATCTCCCTTCTATTTTACATAATAAAAAGTTTAAACTTATTATCATAAGCATCACTGTAATCCATAAAAACAATGTTATATTACGCCAATATTTGGGGTTCTTTTGCTTCATGCTTTTCCATTCCTTATTGATTATTTTCATGAAAAACGCCTCTACAAAATTTTAATGTAGGGGCGTTTCGTTTATATATATTTACTAGAAGCATTCAACTTGTTTGTTTATGGAGAAACGTTATTTCCTTGATTCTTTTTTAAAGCGAAATATGCATCTAAGATATCTTTACCAATCATTGAATTAATTCCACCTTTATCATCATTTACCCATGGTACAACAACGGAAAATGCAACCTCTGGATTATCATATGGGGCATATCCTGCTAAAGTTAAATTGTAACAATGAATACGATTCCCTTCTGAATCTCTACCAACAGGGTCCTCGCCTCCATAAACTGTTTGCGCTGTTCCTGTTTTACCAGCTGGTTTATAAGGAGCTTTTTGGAAATACCTCACACCAGTTCCATCACCCTCTTGGAACACTTGCCTAAAGCCTTCTTGTACTCGGTCGATATATTCCTTTTTCATATCTACGCGGTTCAGCACAATGGGTTGCATAGTTTGTACAACTTTACCAATATCTTCTTCTTTCGTTGTTTGCTCCCGAATTTCTTGTACAATCTGTGGCTTCATTCGATACCCCCCATTTGCAATGGTAGAAACATACTGTGCAAGTTGCAACGGCGTATATGTATCAAACTGCCCAATAGCTAAATCTAGTAAAAAACCTGGTTGATAATTTTGTTTTTTTTGTTGTCCCAACGTTTCATTTGGTAAATCAATTCCAGTCGAAACTCCTAATCCAAATTGCCCAAAATAATATCTCATCTTATCAAATGTAGCCGCTTTAATATCTAAAGAACTGTTCGGTACATAATTTATACCTGCAATTTTTAAAGCTGTATTAAACATATACACGTTAGATGAAACTTGTAATGCCCTTATATCATCAATAGTTCCAAAGTCTTTCCAAGATTTCTTAGCTTTTGCTGTTCCCTTAAATTTCATTGGTGCATCATAAAAATATGTTCCTGGTGTTATGGCACCTGTCTCATATCCTGTTAAAAGTGTTGCTCCCTTTACAGTAGATCCAAGTTCATAGGAGCTTGTCATTGTGCCTAAAGCATAATCTTCTACTTCTATATTTTCATCTTTTTTGACTAATTTTTTCCCTGCCATAGATAAAAGTTGCCCCGTTTTTGGATTCATCATAACAACAAATGCTCGGTCTAATAAACGTTCTGAACCTTTAAAAGCTTTTAAATGCTTTTCAATAATCTCTTCTACCTGTTCCTGTAATTTCATGTCTATTGTTAACGTTACATTGTTTCCGCTTTTCCCTTTAGAAACGGTTTCCGTTCGAATAATGTTTCCTTCTTTATCAGTAATATTTTTAATTTCTGCTTTTGTTCCATGTAATACATCTTCATATCGTTGTTCAATATAACTTTTTCCTACGCGATCATTACGGCTATAACCACGTACCATATAAGAGTCTAATTGTTCTTTAGGCAGTCCTTCTTCAGAATTTGTTATATTACCCAATACCGAACGAAATAAATCACCATTTACATAATTACGTTCCCATTCAACTGTTGTATCTACCCCTGGGTATTTAGCTAAATTTTCACTTATAATGGCGTATTCTTTCTCAGGCACATTTTTCTTTATAATTTGAGGTGTCATTGAGTAGCCCGAACTCATTTTACTTTTAATAGCTAATACTTTTAAATCTTTTGGTGTTAATTCGCTTAGTTCTTCATCTGTGATACGTTCTCGTCTTAATTCCTCTATTTTTTTATCAAGCTCTTTCCCTTCAATATTTTTGGCTCGGAATTTTGCCTCATCTTGTTTCGTAATCTTTTTTTGAGCCTTTTCCTTATTTAACTTTACCCAAAAATCCTTTTTATCTGTTTCGGTTAACTTATTTATGTCTTCTTCTGGCATTTCAAGTACGTTTGCAAGATCTCTAGCTGTTTTTAGAATGCCTTCTGAATCTACACCCTTCATCCTTGTATATGTAATAGTACGAATAGCATTGTTGTTAACAACTTTTTCTCCTTCTCGATCAAAAATTTGCCCACGTGGAACGGGAATACTGATTGTGGAATTCCCTTGTTTCTCCGCTATATTCTTATAACTCTCTCCATCAACGATTTGTACTTTTCCTAGCTGAATAATAACAGCTGAAAATAGTAAARATACACAGAAAAACAATATATTCAACCTTAAGGGAATCATACTTTTTTTAGTATTTTTTTTCTGTTTTTGTTTCATTTCATTCTCCTCTTAAGTACAATATATTAAAATAATACAGTTCTAAATGCAATTAAAAATAATAAGTTTATTACAGCTGATAGATTTCTAATAAAAAATCATTAACTAATTTAGTATATTGCATTTTACGATTAACGATAATACAACTTCAAATACCCAAGTAATCTTATTAATATGTGATTAAACGGGAGTATTCGTACTTTTCAGAAACAATAAACATTATTATAAATCAAATAAAAACGACATTATATTAAACGTTTCCAATCCGTTTGTTACTAACATAACTACTAATGTGAGGGCGACAGATCCATTTTCAAATAAAAAATAAAATAGCAATACCTAGATAAACTCATTTCTTTATTATACAAATGAAAATTTTCCTGTCAAACAAAATTAAAGAACACTTTCTCTATTTAGAGTCTTTAGAGATATCTTTAATGACAATACTTTTATATCTCTATATATAAGTTTTATGAAATTTATTCCACAATAAATTTATCCAAAATCTAAATTGTAAGCACCC
>NZ_JBFTMC010000092.1:0-17699 GCF_056396765.1 Bacillus sp. 05T22 | reverse complement strand
AAATAACAAGGAGGTATATATATGAACTTTAAAAAATCTCCCTTTTTATTACTTATACTTATACTATTGTTTGTCGTAACAGGGCTTGGATTTGCATTTTTTAAACAAAATAAAGTCCCCCCTTCTAAAGAGAACGTGACAAAGGAAAATTGGTTACAAGATCCCTATTTGCGTTGGTCATACACACATATGAAAGAACTAGCTTTAACAAGTGAAGTGAAAAATAACCCTGAACAAGTAGCCACATTCCCTACTGCATTACAAAACTTAGATGATTTCTCTGTTCAAAAAGAAAACGGAGGAAATGTTCCTTTAAAGAAGCTATTAGATGAGAATAAAACAGATGCATTTGTCGTCGTGCATAACGACAAGCTTGTTTATGAACAGTATTTCAATGGATATAAACAAAATGAACCGCATGGAATGGCATCTTTAGCGAAAGTATTTACTGGTGCGCTTATACAATCATTAACCGAAGAAGGACTCATCAATGGAAATTCGACTGCTGAAACATACATCAAAGAATTACGAAATACTCCATTCGGCAAAGCAACGATTCAACAATTAATGGACATGCAGATTTCTGCTGAATACCCGACACATGGGTATATACAACGGGGATTAGAAAATCAAGATGCTCAATTATATTTAGCTAGTAATATCCTTCCTCGTTCTAAAAACTATGACGGTCCAATGAAAATTTATGATATGTTGCGAGAAGCAAAAGAAACAGCACCACCTGGAACAGAGTTTTCATATAATAATGGTTCTGCCGAAACACTGGGCTGGATCATTCGGAAAGTAACTGGTAAATCATTAGCTGAAAATGTCGGTGAACAAATTTGGTCCAAAATAGGTATGGAAGAAAACGCTTATTATGTTACTGATGAAACAGGAGTTGAACAAGCAAGCGCCGGTTTGAATGCGACTGCAAGAGATATGGCCAGATTTGGTCAATTGATTTTAAATAACGGTCAATATAATGGAAAACAAGTTCTACCTTCTTCTATTCCAGAAGATATAAAAAGCATACGAGAAGGCGAGTTAGCTATCTGGCCTGGTGCTTCCATTTCTTATCATAATCAATGGTGGATTTCCCATAATGAACACGGTGCATTTGAAGTATTGGGAAGCTATGGACAATGTCTCTATATAGATCCCAAAGCGAATATGGTAATTGTACATTTTTCTTCAAATGCGAATCCGAGCAGTGATGTTCATGCTACTTATTCCAATATGTATGTACAAATTGCAAAACACTTAGAAAAGCTTTCACAGGAGTGAAAGCTTTTCTTTATTTATCATTTATCTGAATCTTCAGTTTAATGGAGGTTATCCCATTGACTATAGCGAATATGTAAAGAAATAAACTTAAGGAGGTTGATGTATTTGTTTCGTTCTTTTACAAATGGTTGTGTCGCTCTTGTGCAGCGCTTTTTACCAGAACCCTTTATTTTATCTTGTTTACTAACGATTTTTGTTATCTTCTTTGGAATGTTTGCAACGCAGCAGTCACCAGTAGAAATGATTGCCCATTGGGGGAATGGAATTTGGGGCCTTTTAGCCTTTGCCATGCAGATGGCACTCGTACTTGTTACAGGTTCTGCCTTAGCTAACGCTCCACTTATTCGCAAAGGCTTAGCAAAAGCTGCACAATTGCCGAAAACAAGCGGACAAGGTATTATTGCTATTTCTATTGTTAGTTTACTAGGTGCGTACATAAACTGGGGATTTGGCATTGTTGTGTCCGTTTTATATGCAAAGGAAGTTGCAAAGCATATACAAGGCTTAGATTATCGACTTGCCATTGCTTCTTCCTATTCCGGTTTTCTTATATGGCACGCGGGACTTTCTGCCTCTATACCACTTACTTTAGCATCTGGGGGAGAAACATTAATTAAAACAACCGCTGGAAGTATAAAGGAAGCAATCCCAATAACAGAAACATTATTTTCACCGTATGCAATTGTTCCTGTAATCATCTTCTTAGTAACAATGCCGCTTATAAATAGAGCGATGCACCCTGATGAAAATCATACGATTACTGTTAATCCGAGTGTATTTCAAGAAGAAGCGGCTACCCAAGAAATAGAGGCTCGTACATTTGCTGAGAAGATGGAAAATAGTATTTGGATGACTATTTGCATTGGGCTATTAGGACTTATCTATATCTTTCATTATTTTAGTACGAAAGGTTTTAATCTCACGCTAGATATCGTTATTTTTATATTATTAATCACTGGTCTTATTTTTCATCGTACCCCTATTCAATATATTCGTGCTTTTTCAGATTCAACGAAAAGTGCTTCTGGCATCTTACTCCAATTTCCATTTTACGCAGGAATTATGGGAATGATGATTGGGGCAAATAGCGAAGGGCTCTCTCTAGGAGGAGCGATTTCTAATTTCTTTATTAGCATTTCTAATGAAACCACCTTCCCTCTATTTACATTTTTAAGTGCGGGAATTGTAAATATTTTCGTCCCTTCTGGAGGCGGTCAATGGGCTGTACAAGCTCCTATTATGATTCCAGCTGGCGCAGAACTTGGTGTACCTGCTGCGAAAACTGCGATGGCAATCGCTTGGGGTGATGCTTGGACGAACTTAATACAACCTTTTTGGGCATTACCAGCTTTAGCAATTGCCGGTTTAAGTGCGCGCGACATTATGGGATTTTGTGTTGTTAATCTACTTTAYGCTGGCGTAGTTATCGGTTTATGTTTCCTTTTTATTTGATTTTAAAACATACAAAAAAGCTAGTTTTATACTAGCTTTTTTACATAATAACTTTTATATAAATCAATTCTTTTCTATGCACCTTATTACATTTATCCATTCTTCACATGAAAGATTTAATCTTCTATATGTAAATAACGTCGTACAAACATTTTCAATCATTGATGGATTATTTCGTAAAAAATCCCACCTTAATACTCTCGGTAAATCATACATTTTGTACTCTTTACTTTCCTTGATGATCCCCTCAACTTCTCGTTCACAAATTCCCCTTACTAAATAATCTGCTCTTAATTCTTGGCATACCTTTTTAAACGCTTCATTATGATGTTTCAATTGAAATAAACAAGCTATATACGTACGAAACAATTCATCATTCCGATTACAGCATTTCATTATATTTTCTATTTTTTTCATTATAAATTTTTAGCCTTTTGGTAGATTTCCATAAGCCACTTTTCACGTTTTGCTGCTTTACTTGTTTTTACAGATTGAAAGACTGAACGTTTTATTTGGCGTATACCACAAAATCGTAAAATACCCTTTTTCATAATCACCCAATCAGCAGAGCGATATAATAGTGCCACGTACCATAGTGGTGAATCTAGTGTATTGATAACCCACGCAGTTTTCCTTGTAAGTAATCCTTTCGGTATTACCCCTTCATATTTATATGCAAATCCTGCAACAAAAACACGATCAATAAATCCTTTTAAAATAGCAGGCATCCCCCACCACCATATTGGATAAATAAAGATAAAAGAATCTGCCTCTTTAACCAATGTTCTATATTTTTCTGTTTCTTCTTCATATACTAAATCATGTCTTCTCTTATCTTCATTAAAAATAAGTACTGGGTTAAATTGTTCCTTATAAAGGTCGAGCAATGTAACAAAATGATTTGTTTTTTGCAATCCTTTTTGTACATGTTCTAAAATGGATGCATTGAAACTAGATGGATTGGGATGTGCATATATGATTAGTACATTCATCTCCAAACAACACCTTTCTTAATTTAAAATTTCCTTTTTTGTAATATCTTCTCTACAATCATTACATTTTTAGAACTCATTAATAATCTCTGCATGATTACCATCAATTCCTCTTTTTCTAACATCTGCAACTTCTCCCTAATCTTCCTTTCTCCAGTACCTTGAATTGCATACACAACTGCTGCCATATGTTTACAATGTTTTTCATAAGGACATTCACAACTACTTCCCATAAAATCTACAAGATCAATGATTACTTCATAATTCCCATAATTCCCTGTGACGAACGCAAATACTTTACCATTATGTATTTCTATATCCTCTACATGTCCCTCCTCATAATATTCGTATCCTCTATCTATAATGTGCCTAGAAATCCATTTTTTCATTTCAGTTACTAAAAAAGCGTACATAACATCTACCTTTCCTTAAATTCCCTTTTGACTCCGCCTGGTTTGCATGATATTCTAATACATGTCAAGTAGCAAGCCTACATGACACAACAACTGACACCTACTCGGCGAAGGTGTCTCTTTTCGTTTTTAGCCGAATGAAATGCCTCTTTCAGGGCATATTCAACTTTTGACACTACACACTCAACACCATTCCCTTGTATCAGGCTGCTTTAGCAGTCTTTTACTCTACATACTCCTTTTAATTTTCAGATAAATTATAACATAAAAAAAAGAGAGACTAGCTCCCTTTTCGCGCCTTATAATATACCCCTTTTTCAGCATAGAGATATTCTTCATCAGCTAAAGTAATTTTCCCATCCAGTTTCAGTTCGTCTAATAGCCTTGATAAATAAAATTGGTGTAACATTTTTTTCGTGAATTTTCCTTCATGATGCGAAACGATATGTTCTTGAATATCTAATAGTGATATTGGTTTATCTTGCTCCATCATATATTCATATACTGCATTACGCAGCTTTACGTATTTTTCAAGTGTCACAGTACAATTGCAACCCCTTTCTTCTTATTCTGTTGTTTTTAGAATCGGTTTTTTTGCAACAAAAAAACCTCTTCGATAAGAAGAAGTTACGTATATATCTTCGTCTTATCTCCCAGAACAAATATGTTCTGCTGGAATTAGCACCTGCATCGCGGTTGCTGGGTTTCATCGGGCCAGTCCCTCCACCTCTCTGGATAAGAAAATATTCACTTTATAGCCTACTATAGCCATTTTCATTTCAATTGTCAAATCATATAAAGTGAAACTTTAATCAATTGAACCATTACTATCTGTAATAGCAGGGATAAAACATTTAAAACAAGTTATATTTTCTTTTCTAACGCTCATACTAGAAGTGTATGCAATAAAGTGAAACTTTAATCAGTGGGGGTTTTCTTCATCCCCCACTGATTATTAGCCCGACCAATCGGGCTTTTACTGGCAGTTTATCTCCCACCTAACTTCTTTAGAAAAGCGGAAGCGGCTCGCTCAGAATCACAGGACGTTGGAGCCCCCGACAGAGAGGCGCTTTTTTCCTCGTCCGAGGGGACGAAACGACCGGAGATTTTAGCCGCTAGAGCCGGACAATGCTTTCACCGAATTTTGAGGTAGGAGTATTACTGCCCACAAATAGCGGGATAAAGGAGGAATATATAATGAACAAAAACGCACGTGGATATGTTCAAGATTCTTATCATTCTTTACATGAAGCAAAACAATCTTTAGAAAACGCATTACAAACAGTCGAAAAAACTGATAATCGAGAACGTATAGAACAATCCTTGCAGGCTGTGGAGCACGCCTTACAAAAATGTGATCATACGGTTCATATTTTGGAACAAGAATGAATACATCCCATCTATTTACTAGATGGGATGTAACTCAAATGGCATACTAAAACAGTATTGCCGTGACAATTAAAAAATATACAGAATTAACGATTTCTAAAACCCCTACTTTTAAAATAGATATTTTCTTACCATATAATATAATTGCTCGAACTAGACTAGGTATAAAAACTAGAGAAAGCCATGGGTTTACTACAAACAATGCAACAGTTAAGAAAATGTGATATCCCCATGATACATAGCGATAGGTCGGGTTATTCTTTTCACGTATCATTGTTTTCACATAAAATGTACTACCTAAAAAGTATAAAAAAGAAGTTGCTGCAATCCACCATGCTGTTTCATCAACTGTTTTCATCGAAAAATAATAACTTATTAAACCACCTATGCAAAAAACAAGTATTGCACAAATATCATTTACTAAAGCTCGTTCCCTTTTTTGACGAGCAAAATATATATTCACAAAAAAGAGCGGAATCATAATAGCTGCGAAGAAAAGAATTTTCCACTCGTATAGTAAAGATAGTATACCGAAGACACATGCAATAATAAAATAAATAATTGCTGAATGTAAAAATTCTTTCTTTCGCGTTTGCTTCATATACATCAAAAATGGATACGTTGCTAAATAGATAAATAACCAAGCGATAAAGAGTGGAATATGATAGAAAGTAGGTTTACCAAGTATTACACTAAGTATAAACGGAATCAGCAGCATCCCCCATGCACCGTGCTGCTTTGGAACAACTAGCTTCATGAATATGGCATCTCCTCTTTGAATTTTTTCTCATTTACTATTATATAAAAAATCTCATATAAAAATCGAAGCATATTAAATCGATTTCTTGACATTTTTCACAATATAATATGTATGAAAAAATGCTTCTCACCAGTGGTAAGAAGCATGAAAGAGGCAAACGAATATGTAAGTCGCGACCCTACTTTATATTCTTATGCTTTATGATATATACTTATGCTTTGTTTACTTGAGATAATAGCTCTTTATCATCATCTAAAATTCCATATTTCTTTTTAAACCTTGTAATAATTCTAATCCACGATGAGCCAAACAAAACAAGAAAAATTACATTTGAGAGTGCATGAGCTAGATCAAAGTAAAAACTTGCAGCGTAGTATGCAATAAAGTCTTTCCATGTTAATCCTTCTAAAAAGCCAAGTATCCCCCACAAATTCATAATCCAGCCAAAAACAAAACCGGCTATGAACCCATAGATGACTCTCCCCCATAACTTTCTCATTATAAATGTATTTCGAAGTAAACCAGCTATAAAACCTATCATTCCCCAAGAAAACATTTGCCACGGTGTCCAAGGCCCCTGTCCTAAAAATATATTAGATACAAGTGCTGCCGTTGCCCCAATCATAAAGCCTGTYTCACTTCCAAAAACAATTGCAGATACAATAATAACAAAAGATGTTGGTTGTACACTCGGCATAATGGAAAACGGTACACGACTAACTGCTGCTATTGCTGCTAAAACAGCTACAATGACTATTTCACGTGAAACAAATGCTTTCMTCTCAAATCGTATATAAAAAGGTAACATGATAATGGATAATAAAAATAAACTACACCAAATATAATATTTATCTGTTACAAAAGAAGTAAAGAGAAGCGTACTTATTGCAATAATGAAACTAAGCATTATGAGAGCAAAATATCGTTTGGACACGATTTGTACACATCCTCCCACGTTAATGCATAAGGTAATTGCTTGCGAATAAAACGATTAATAGATGTTGTATAAAAGAAATTATCACTAAAGAATTTCTTTGGTGTATCATCCATAATTACGTTCCCATCAAATAACATCATACAATGATCAACATATTTAGCTGCAAATTCAATGTCATGTGTTGCCATCACAATTGTTGTTCCTTCTTTTTGTAACTCTTGAAACAGCACACCTAATTTTTCTTTTTTTTCTGGATCAAGCCCTTTTGTCGGTTCGTCTAGTAATAATAAACTTGGCTTCGATAATAAAGCTGTACATAGTGCGATTAACTGTTGTTCTCCCCCACTACAATCATGTGGATGACGATCTCGAATAGAATGAAGCCAAAATCGTTTTAACATATCTTCGGCTATTTTTTTCCCATTATCACCATATAATTCATTCGCTCTTTCAAAAACTTCATCCCACACCGTCTCAAATGTAAAATGATAATATGGATGTTGCGATACAAAACCTATTCTTTTAAATCGTTCCTTTGAATCAATTTTATAAATCTCCGTTCCGTTCCACCGTACTTTTCCTCTTCTAGTTTTGTTTAATCCTGCCAAGATGGTTAAAAGTGTTGATTTTCCAGTACCATTTTTCCCAACAAGCGCAGTCCACTTCCCTTGCTCAATCGATAACGTTAAATCTTTTAAAATAAAAGGGCTATTTTTTTCATATTGAAAGGATATATGTTTTACTTGTAAAATCACTTCTTTTTTTTCTGCCCGTGATATAACTGGCACTTCATGTTCGATAGATAACTCAGAATGAATTTGTGTTTGTGCTTCCCTTACCGTAAAGGGTATTTGCTCTACATTCCATTCTAAAAACAATCTTGGAATTTGAGGGATAAACGGTCGGAATTCTTCTACTGTCCACATTTTCGATATAACCTGTTGCGGGATTCCATCATAAATAATTTCCCCAGCATTCATAAACACAACTCGAGTTGCTAGTGGCATTACTTCGTCTAAACGATGTTCACTCATGATAATTGTAATCCCGAGTTCTTCGTTAATTCGTTTCAATAACCCTAAAAAATCTTTTGCTGCAATTGGATCAAGCTGTGCTGTCGGTTCATCAAGGAGTAATAATTTGGGCTGTAAAACAAGAACTGCCGCTAAATTAACAAGTTGTTTTTGTCCCCCCGATAACGTGTGAACAGACTGGTGTAACAAATCTTGAAACCCTAAAAAACTAATTAATTCAGCGATTCTCTTTTGAATTATACTTGTCTCTAAACCAACATTTTCAAGAGAAAATGCCAATTCTTGAATTACCGTATCCATAACAAGTTGATTTTCAGGATTTTGAAATACCATTCCCACTTCTTGTGCTGACAATAAGTCTGGCATCTCCAGTAAAGAAGTTCCATTATAATACATATTGCCTGTGCACTTTCCAATTGGGAGTAACTCTTTCTTAAAATGTTTCAAAAGTGTTGTCTTACCACATCCTGAGCGGCCAGCAAGCACAATAAACTCACCTTGAGAGACCCTCAAGGAAACGCCCGTTAATGCTTGTACTTTTTCATCAGCATACGTAAATGCTAAATTTTTTATTTCTGCATGCGCCACCATAACCATTCCCCCCCTTCCATTATGATTGGTAAACTAATAAACAGTATAAATAACACGAATAATATTCCATCATATTGCTGAAATACAAGCGATTCCACTCTTGGATAGATTAATAGTTTGCCAGCACCGTAAAAATTGAACACAAAACAGCTTAGTAATAAAATTGCTAAACACGCAAGTATGTACCAATCTTGCCTTTCCATTCGATATCGAATGTACGTACTACGCTTCGTCACTCCAAATCCACGCGCTTGCATGGAATCTGCCGTTTGTAATGCATCTTCTAAAGAACAAACAAGCAACACCTGCAAGAGTTTCATTCCATTTTTGATTCTCCCTATGAATGAGCCTAAATCTAATTGCACTCCTTTTGTCTTTTGAACAAGTGTAATTTGTCTTAAACGCCGGATAAATAAAGGAACGAAACGCACTGTGATCATTGTTAGTAACGCAACTTTCGGTGAAATCCGTGAAAATAAATACAAAAATTTATGACTTGAAATCACATCATTATAGGAAGTAAATGTGAACATAATAGCAAGTAACAATAATCCCATTATGAATCCATACATGCACGCTTCTAATGTAATTCGATTATCCCCTAAACGAAACAATGTAGTCGCTCCCCTATGCGTTAGCAAAGGATTTAACACAATCACCATTACAAAGAAAAGAAACGTACTTGGTAACATTGTTCTTATTTTCTCGCCATTTCCTTGCATGATGTTTAACAGTACAATCATAATAATCGCACCCATTAAAAAAAGAGGGTGAAGACACATCATACATAGTATCATCACCCCAATATAATAAAAAAAATTCACAAAAGGATGTAAAGAAGAAAAGATAATTTTCATAACCTTTACCTAAAGCCCTTTCCTAATTTAACACATATACCCATTCGATATTATCTCCTGGCTTGACTTTATATGCACCTGCACTTCGGTTTGGAAAAGTACCATTTACACGATACTTCCATCCACTTTTTGGTCCTTTGTCAAATTCATATAAATCATTTATCCCTTTTATATATTTACTGTTTCCAGATCCAGTTGAATCAATATCTAGCCCTGTATTGTTTAACACATCAAAAACTGTAGTTCCTTCTTGCATATCTACTTTTTTCGCACCTAATAAATACCCTTGATCACCACGTACAGAAATGGTAACTTGCTGAGCTTGTGGTTTTGGTACTGGTTTTGGTACTGGCTTTGGTTCGGGTTGAGGTTGTGGCTTTGGGACTATTTTAGGTTCTGGATCTTTCGACTGTTCCTGCTTTGGTGTTTCTTTTGGCTGATTAACTACTTTAGCCTCTTCTTTTACTTCTGGTGCTTTCTTTTGTTCAGCGTTTTCTTGCTGCGCTTTTGTTTGTTCTTGTTGTTTTTGCTGAGCAACTGGTTCTTGCTCTTTTTTCTCTTCTTTCTTTATTTCAGGTTGTTCTTGCGATTTTTGTTCCTGATTGTCCTTTTGTAGCTCTTCTTGTTGTTTATTCTCTACTGATTCTTGCTGTTCTTCCGGTTTACTTTCTTCCTTTTTCTCTTCTTGTTTCAGTTCTTCTTTTTGTTCTGTTTTTGAAATTGCTTTTTGTTCAGGTTTTGATTCATTTTGACTACATCCAACAAGCAATCCAAATGAAAGGACAACTGAGAGTAACCATTTCATCATACTCATGTTTTTCTCACCTTTCCTAATAAAATTAGGAGCAAATCATTGCTCCTAATTTTTGTTAAGCTTCTCTTCGTCTCCATAAAACATATGCTGAAGCGATACATAATACGCCCATTGCTACTGGCATAGCAGTATCCCAAGCAGATGCTCCTGTTTTTGGTAACTGACGATTTTTCGCAGTTTTTTCATTATTTACTGTGTTATCTTTCGTAACAACACGAGAGTTCTCATCGTTTGTTTGTTTCTCTTGTTTTTGAATCACTTCTTGCTTTTCAATCCCATTGCTCTCATCCACTACAGGTTCCTTCGGCTCTTCAACTGAGTTTATATCATCTTCAGTTGATGAATTTGTCCAATCATATATAGAACCTTTACCATTTACAAATGCCTTATATTGAACAAGTGCTAAAAGTGCTTGTTCAGTAGCCATACTGCTACCCTCTTCGTCGCTTGGCAACCATTTAAATTCACCATTTGCAAGTTGGTATGATATTAAATTTTGAACTGCGTTTACATTATTTTTAGTAAATGTTTCACTAGTTGGATCAATCCCTGTAATAGCAAGTCCAATAATTGCTTGTGCAACACTATTTGAATTTTCTTGACCATCAGCTTCAAATCCACCAGTGTTCAATTGTTTACTTGACAAATATTGCACTGCTTTTTTTACAGCTTGTTTTACCTCTGGTTGTTTCTGATATGGTGCTAATGCTGATAAAACCATACCTGTTACATCAATATTACTAGCCTCTTCCTTACTACTTTCCACATTGTATGTCCAACCACCGTCTGTATGTTGTGCATTTAAAATCTCTTTTACTAAAGCCGCACGGTTCCACTTTGCTCCAGCTGGTACTTCGTATTTTTTTGTATCAAGTGCAAGTAAAGCAAATGTATAACCAGTAACAGAATTTAGTTTTTCAGATTGATATAGTTTTTGAACTAAATTCTTTCCTGCAACATTTGTTGGATTTCCATTTACCGCTAATACCGCTAAAACAGTTCTTGCTATATCTGTAGCGCTAAATCGTTCCACACGTTTTTCTACTTTTTGTGTTAAAGATTGTAAATAACTAATTTTTGTTCCTACTGGAATATTTTTCCCTGAATGTGCTAGTGCAATTGCTACCCAATCACTATCGATTCCATCTTCCATCATTTTTTTTGATGTTTTCGCAATCGCTTGATCTAATTGCTTTATTAGTAATTCATTTTTGATTGGTTCTTTCAACTCATTAGGCTTTTGTTCTTGTGGCTTCTGAACTTCAGGTTTTTGTCCATCCGGCTTTTGTTCTCCTGGTTTTTGTTCCTCAGGTTTTTGTCCATCTGGCTTTTGTTCTTCTGGTTTTTGTCCATCTGGCTTTTGCTCTTCAGGCTTTTGACCATCCGGCTTTTGCTCTTCTGGTTTTGTAGTACCTGGATCTTTTTCACAAGTTCCAATCTTATCGAGTACTTGTTGCAACTTTTCTGTGCTCATATTGTCCCAATTTACAACAAAACGAAATGCAACAACATCTCCAGATTCTAATTTATAACTATCTGCCCCTACCATGGCAGCTTGATCATTCACATCATATGCCCATCCGCTTGTAGCACTTATATCACCAGCCATTAAACCGTCAATACCTTTAACATACATACCATACTTCGTATTCTCAGCTGTTACTTTAGTCCCCATAACTTTTTGTAACAAACTATAGGCTGTTTCTCCATCTTCAATTGGCACTTCTTTCGGACATAAAATAACTCCTTTTTGCGATTCTCCAATGATCGCAAGTGTTGCTGTTTTCCCTTCAGCAAACGTAATATGTACAGTATTTGTAAATGAAACAAATACTAATGCCACTGCCATTATCAACGTAAGCAGCCATTTTTTTATCATTGCCATCCTTGGTTATTCCTCCCTTTGCTTACATATACATAAAAAAAGGCCCTTCAAGGGCGTGCAATAGCACTCTACCGTGAGTGCTAAACAAAATGCACAACACCTCCTCCTATCCGCATAGGTAGCGGTTGTATTTGTATAGGAAAGAGCATGTAGCTTATGAATGTATCATTGTGATAACATTCACTTTTAACGGCGAACCCATTTTATTTCCACCAATTTCCTTTTAAAGTTATCGTATAAACGACATACCTATACATTCATCAAATTATAAATTTCTGTATTATTTTACTATTGACACGAGATTTTGTCTATGTTTTCTCTGATTTATTTTCTAAGAATAATAGCCGGTTACATTAAATTATAAAGCTTCTATTATATAGATACTACAGGTTGCTATGAATCGGTTGTTCACATACAATAATACCATCTTCATCCGCATACACATACTGATTAGGAATCCACTCAATTTCTCCAAATTGCAAAGGAATTTTTGTTTCTCCCTTTCCCTCTTTTCTACTTCTCTTCGGCATTGTACCTAATGCTAAAATACCAATGTTAATATTTCGTAGTTCCTTAGAATCACGAACACATCCATATACAATAATCCCTGCTATATTTCGTTCCTTTGCAATGTTTGCCAAATTATCTCCAAGTAATGCACAGTTCGTAGAAGCACCTCCATCAACTACTAACACAGTCCCCTCTGGTAAAGTTTGTAGCGCTTCCTTTACTAATACATTATCATCTTTCACTTTAACCGTTGCAATCTTCCCATGAAATTGCTCTTTCTTTCCATATGATTGAAAAATAGGCTTACATACTTGTACGTCTCCTTCAAAGGCATCACAAAGATCTGTCGTTCTCCACATCTTTCTCCCTCTTTTCTTTTTCCTTTACGTTACATATTCTTGTCGTTTTATTTTTCACCTGTCTTATATTGCGAAATTTTGTATACTAATAAGAAGAAATACATATAAAGAACAATCGGAAGACCTCTCATTCAGAAACTTCATATTAACTTCAGTTACATGATCAGAAATCTTCTATACTTTCACTTTCTCTCCCTCCTGTATAATATTTCAAATTCCGTACATACTGTATAAAGGCTGGTGAACAGCTTTAATCAAATTTTGTAGTACCTACAATCTTTTCTCCCTTTCCCTGGGGCTGAGCAGTTAGCTTTTGCTAGCTGCTCTTTTGTTTTTATAATGAAGCTTTTGTTAAAAAGCTAGTTAACCTCTTTTTACTTTTTAATCATCAACACTGAAATTAGATAACTATTATGTAGTCATGAGTGAATATGACAACCTTTCCTTGTAATATTCTTTTGTAAAAGGATAAGGGTGTGACAATGTTGAATAGAAAAAACGATCAAATTGTTATTCACATAATAAAAGGCTCAACTATAAAAAAGTTTTTAATCTTAGATTTAGTTACTGGAACAGGAATTTACTATATAATTAAATTTATTTCTTCAAGTATATTAATTGCACTTATTGGCAGTATCGTAGGAACCGAAGGCATTAAAAAGATACCGAAATTCCAAAATAATACGAATTAAATTTCAGTACCTAGCCCCACTACCTTCACTCCATTAAGAAGAGCAAGCCTTCTCAATAAAGTGAGACTTTAATCAGTGGGGGTTTTCTTCATCCCCCACTGATTATTAGCCCTCACCAATCGGGCTTTTACGGACAGTTGATCCCCCACCTATCTTCCTCGTTTCTCTCTGAATCTTGAGGTGGGGGTCTTACTGCCCGTTAATGCGGGATAAAAYAATAAAAAGAGCCAAATGGCTCTTTTTATTACATTCCAGTACATGGATCTATTATATCTCCAACTCAATCATTGGAATTAATAATATACTACTCAACTACAATATCGTGTAGTTCAAAGCGAATTATTTTTTTAAATTCATCTAGTCCTAGTTCAACTTGATACCCTATCTTCCCGGCACTAAAGATCATTGTATCCAACTCCGTAGCACTATTATCAATGACCGTAGGGAAATATTTTTTCATCCCTATCGGTGAACAGCCACCATGAATATAGCCGGTGAGCGAGAGTAAATCTTTAGATTTCAGCATACTTATTGATTTTTCACGAACGCTAGAAGCTGCTTTTTTCAAATCTAATTCTTTATTTACAGGTACAACAAAAACATAGTGCTGCCCTGATTTCCCCATGGTGACTAGTGTTTTAAATACTTGATTAGGAGATTGTCCTAATACCAAAGCAACATCTATTCCACTAATCGCATCAGTATCCACATAGCTATAATGTTTATAATTGATTTTTTTCTTATCTAATAACCGCATTACATTCGTTTTGTATTCCATTGTGCTAAAATCCTCCTGCAACAAATTTATATGTATTATTTAATATATGAATTGAGATAAAGACGTTGGAAATATAATTTCAAATACATAAGTATTGTAGCTTACTTTGCTATTTTTTAACAAGTGATGACAAGCATATTCTATCACTCAAACTGTTTATATACAGTAGGATTAATTCATCCATTAATCTTGTTTTTATTTTCAAAAAACATTGATATTTCAAAAAACATTTGTTATACTTTTGAAAAAACTTAAGGAGAGATTGAATATGTTTAATTCTAATACTTCTTTCCAACTTCATCATCATACATAATGCCGTGTATCCGAAGAATTTTTTCTTCGTGGGTACAGGGCTTTTCCTGTTACCCACGAAGCATTCATAAAGCTATGTGGGTATTTTTATACCTGCATAGCTTTTTTTAATTTAAAAAAGGAGTGATTCAAATGGATGTAAGAAATGTAAAAGGAACAAAAGATTATTTACCCGCGGAACAGTTGTTACGAAATAGAATTAAACGTGCTTGTGAAGAGACTTTTGAACGATATGGTTGTAAACCGCTTGAAACACCTACATTAAATATGTATGAACTTATGGCCTATAAATATGGAGGCGGTGCTGAAATTTTAAAAGAAATGTACACACTACGTGATCAAGGAAATCGTGAAATCGCTCTTCGGTATGATTTAACGATTCCATTTGCAAAAGTAATAGCAATGAACCCGGATATCAGGCTGCCTTTTAAACGCTATGAAATTGGAAAGGTCTTTCGTGATGGACCAATAAAACAAGGAAGGTTTCGTGAATTTATTCAATGCGACGTTGATATAGTCGGCGTAGAATCTGTTATTGCTGAAGCTGAATTGATGGCCATGGCATTTGATCTTTTCAAAACTTTAAACTTAGATGTTACAATTCAATATAATAATCGGAAGTTATTAACAGGTATTCTTAAATCAGTTGAAATTCAAGATGAACAAACAAACGATGTTATTTTATCATTAGATAAACTTGAAAAAATCGGAATTGATGGTGTACGGAAGGATTTACAAAGCCGTGGAATAGTAAATGACACTATAGAGGTTGTTTGTCATACGGTTGAATCTTGTATGACATTAGAACTTAATGAGTTTAAACAAATTTTCTCAAATTCACTTGTTACGGATGGAATCAACGAACTACAACAATTACAGCAATACTTACTCGCTCTTGGCGTCCAAAACAATACGATTTTCAATCCATTCCTAGCAAGAGGACTTACAATGTATACAGGCACAGTTTATGAAATTTTTTTAACAGATGGAAGCATTACTTCAAGTATTGGTAGTGGCGGACGTTATGATAATATAATTGGAGCCTTTCGTAACGACAATACATCCTATCCAACAGTAGGGATTTCCTTTGGCTTGGATGTTATTTATACAGCTCTTACGCAAAAAGAAACGGAATCTACTTGTGCTGATATTTTCATTATTCCTATTAACACCGAAGTGGAATGTTTACGAATTACACAACTTTTGCGTTCTAAAAGTACTTTCAAAGTTGAGCTGGAACTTGCTGGACGTAAATTAAAACGGTCCCTTAATTACGCAAATAAAGAGAATATTCCTTACGTGCTTATTATTGGTGAAAATGAGATACAAACAGAAACAATTATTTTACGAAATATGGTARGAAGCACTGAACAAACCATTCCCCTCTCTTGTATTGAAGACGGAACTTTAAGTAAGTACTTATAAGAGATCATCTACCTATTAGGTGATTTGCGAAAAAAAATAATAAAACCCACGAAGAAAATAGCATTTCTCCATGGGTTTTTATTTGTTTAAAAGTGGATTTTTTGTCCCCCTATTCTCTATTATATTTCTATATCGCACTAAATTTACATACTATTATCATTTCATCCCTCGTTCATAAATCGTAATTCTACTGCTTACAAAGACAGTCACATTACCCCCACACTCTACCAATAAAACTAATTCCCCAAAGAAGATAGGCACATTACGTTACTATATACATCGTAAATTCTAAACTAGTAAGTTTTCTTTTTTTGTCTCTCTTTTCGTAAATACATGTAAAAACAAAGTGTTGATAAAAGTAATAATAATTGAGAGGATTGGTTTATTTGTTCTAATACCGTGATATCAACTCAGCTCCTTTCATTACATTACTTAACATATTTTAAAAATAGGCGTAAAGAATTATATTACATTGCTACTTTTAAAGCCTCTTCTAGTGCTGTAATTGCTCCACCTAAGCATGTTAAAACTTCTGTTGGGATTGCCATAATCATTTCTTTATTTTTAATATTAAAATATTATGAATTTTTATACTCTCGTTATAGTAAGAGTTTACAAATATATCCATTCATCTCGATATACAATATTCCATAAAACATTGGTTGTTTATTTTATTATAATACTCAAGGGAAGTGCAACATAATAATTTATCAGATGAGGAGAGAATGATCATATGTATCCAAAATTTATTGACAAAATAGCGTTTTCGAAGGCGCATAAAGAGTTATTAATTAAACTGTATAATAAAGAAATTTCAAGAAGCGAGTATAATCAATTGGTAGATACTTTTTACCGTCCACAACAAAAGTAAATATGAAGTAAGTGTTTATGGTTTTATGTCTTTTATAGCAACGAAGTTCATTCTTATCATTTTTGGAGCAACCTATTCTGTTAGGTTGATGGGTATGGGGATTTTAACGAAATTATTTTTCTTTAGGAATTACGAATCTCTTAATTAGATAGCACCAAGTACCGCGCGAAAAAAGCCGTTCACCATAAGCTATGGTGAAGTGACCCCATAAAGTTAGACAGATTATTTCATTAGGCAACCTTTTGGGCATGGGTCCGGTATTGTACCGGGCTCATGCCTTTTAGTTTTGCCTTAATTCTTTTATGATTATAGTACTCTATATATTTTGCTAGTTCTTGCTTAAA
>NZ_JBFTMC010000091.1:0-17966 GCF_056396765.1 Bacillus sp. 05T22 | reverse complement strand
CAACTGTGCGAAAGATTGTGCTAGAATACATTCATTACTACAATTGTGTGCGAATTCAAGAAAAATTAAACCACCTATCCCCTAAAGAATATAGGGAACAGATGGTTTAGGTGTTTTGATATGTGTCCCGTTTTCGGGGTTCACTTCAAATCATCGTAGGCTCTTTATCCCGCTATTTGTGGGCAGTAACACTCCCACCTCATTCAGTGAGAGCAAAGAAGTTAAGCAGGAGATGAACTGCCCGTAAAAGCCCGATTGGTGAGGGCTGATTAAAGTTTCACTTTATATACGCTGTACAAACAGCTTTCCTTCTTGCAATATACACTTTTTTAATTGTAGATTAGAGAGCGAATTTAAATGTACCACATCAAATTTCACTCTTCCCTCCAGCTCTTCTATCAACTCAAAACATAACCACTGAAATTGTTTGTGCGAAGCATTCTTCGTTTCAATCGCAATGTGATGACTACATTGATCTGTTACTTCTTTCCTTACTTGAGGCCCAAAAATATATGCAACTTTTACAAATGACACCTTTAACAAATATGCCTGTATAACCCGCAATATATCTTCCCGCTGCCTCATACATTCACCTCTCACATATAATCCGTTTTCTCGTAATCTCTTCTAATCTTTCCCGGTTTACGCCATATCCAAACCCAGGCTCTTTTGGAACAATTACTTTCCCGCCTTGCAATGTTACTTCTGGTGAAATAATATCTCGCTCCCAGTGTCTACTTGAAGCTGAAATATCACCCGGAATCGTAAAGTTCGGGAGTGATGCTAACGCAATATTTTGCGCACGTGAAATCCCCATTTCAACCATACCGCCGCACCAAACAGGAATACCATGTTCCTTGCAATAATCATGAATTTGGATCGATTCTGTTAAACCACCAACTCGTCCCGGTTTAATATTTATAATGCGGCAGCTTCCAAGTGTAATCGCTACTCTTGCATCTTCTAAGCTATGAATACTCTCGTCCAAACAAATAGGTGTCTCTATTTGTTTTTGGAGCTTAGCGTGATCGAGAAAATCGTTATCCGCTAAAGGCTGTTCAATCATCATTAACTGAAATTCATCCAATCGTTTTAATCGCTCAATATCCCCTAACGTATACGCTGAATTTGCATCGACCATTAATGGAATCTTTGGAAAGACTCTTCGTATTTCCTTTATTAGCTCATAATCAAATTCCGGTTTGATTTTCACCTTAAAACGTTGATATCCTTCTTCTGCATACATTTCAATTCGTTTTAACATATTAGAAATCGTATCTAACCCAATCACAACACCGACTTCAATTTCTGGCTGTGTTCCTCCAAGTAAAGTCGCTAATGACCTGTTTTCGCGTTTCGCATACAAATCCCATACAGCGCCTTCTATTCCCGCTTTCGCCATACGGTTACGCTTTATATGCTGAAAGAGACTCGGAATTTCATTTGGATGTGTAATTTCAGCTTTCAATACATCTGGTATTAAAAAATTTTGAAGCATATGAAGTGCCGTTGTTACAGTTTCTTCTGTATACCATGGCTCTGAGAACGCAACAACTTCCCCAAACCCGATATATCCGTCCGCATCCTCAAGTTCAATGACAATACTTTCCCGCGTTTCATACGTTCCGTAGCTTGCTGCAAAAGGAATCACAAGAGGCATTTCTGTTACATAAAGCGTCGCCTTTTTAATTCTCATTTACATCTCCTCCAGCAGGTGCCTTAGTTCCCGTCTTAACAATTTTTTCGAAGCATTACGTGGTAATTCAAGTAAGAAATGCACTTCTCTCGGTACTTTATATCGCGCTAATTTTTCTTCACAAAATTTAATCAGTTCTTCTTCTGTTATATCGTCAGCCTTAACAATAAACGCAACAGGCACTTGTCCCCACTGTTCGTCTGCTTTCCCAACAACTCCTGCTTCCGCCACTTTAGGATTTGCAAGCAGTACTTCTTCAATTTGCGCTGGATAAATATTTTCTCCGCCTGAAACAATGAGATCACTACGACGATCTAATACATATAAAAATCCTTCTTCATCTAAATACCCAAGGTCTCCAGTATGAAGCCAACCGTCTATTATTGTTTCACGCGTTGCGTCTTCACGTTTAAAATAGCCATGTGTCACATTCGGTCCTTTTACAGCAATCTCTCCTTCAACATTCGGTGGCACTACTTCTCCATCCTTCTCAATTCGAAGCTGGCATGAGAAAAGCGGTTTTCCTGCTGAACCAACTTTCGTTAGCATGTAATCAGCTGAAAGTGTGCAAATTTGCGAGGATGTTTCTGTCATACCATATGTTTGGTACACAGGGATTCCTTTTGTTACACATGTTTCTAAAAGTGGCTTTAGTGCTGGTCCTCCGCCTAATAACATGCAACGTAAAGAGCTCGGATATGTTTCCTCTCCAAGTCTTTCTAATAAATCCATTAACATCTTAGAAACGACAGATATGATTGTTATCCCCCGCGTTTTTATTGCCTCATGAATGAAATCAGGATCATATTTCGGAACGAGTAAAATCCGCATACCGTACATAATATTTTTCATTAACAGAGATAATCCGCCTACATGAAACATTGGCATGCACGCTAACCAACAATCATCATCGCGAAGCCCTAAGTTAAGTGATGATCCAACGGCACTCGCCCAGTGATTACCGTATGTTAAGATAACCCCTTTCGGCTTTCCTGTTGTTCCTGACGTATAAATAATTGTCATCGATTCTTCTAAAGAAAACTCCTCTTGAACGACTGCAGTTTTCTTCGGTCCGTTCACTACCTCTTCAAATGCATATACTAGTACCTGTTCTGTTTCAAATTCTTGGTCCGTTACTAAGCAAACAACTTCAGCATCATCCATTTGCCAAAGTAGCTCTTCTCTTGAAAGACGTGTATTTAGAAGTACAGCTACTGCCCCAATATAAGATAAGGCGTGAATTACTGTAATCATCTGGGTACCATTTTTCATCAGAACAGCCACTTTTTGACCTTTTGCTATCTGTAAGTATGAAAGGTGTTCACAAACAGATCCTACTTTTTCATGCAGTTCTAAAAATGTAATCTTCTCCTCTTTTGTCTCAATCGCAGTGCGCTCTGGTGTTAAAAAAGCACGTTGCATTAACCAATTGGGCATTGTCTCCATTACACATTCTCCTTCCATTAAAGAAAGAGACTTGATGTACAATCAAGTCTCTTGTTTTTGTTCCCGCTTTTAATCTTATCCAGCTACAGCAGCTAGAATGTTCGGTGGCTTCTCTTCTTCCTGCAAGGCAAACTACGCCTCTTCGTCAGAAGCTCCATCCCTCTCACATTCTGAACGAGCCGCTTCCGCTTTTAATCACGGAAAACGAGGGAATTGTCCGAAGTCTGGACGACGTTTTTCTTTGAACGCGTCGCGGCCTTCTTTTGCTTCGTCAGTTGTGTAGTACAATAACGTTGCGTCTCCCGCTAGTTGCTGGATACCAGCTAAACCGTCTGTATCTGCATTGAATGCAGCTTTTAAGAAACGAAGTGCCATTGGGCTGTTTGCTAAGATTTCTTCTGCCCATTGGACTGTTTCTGCTTCTAGCTCTTCTAATGGTACAACTGTGTTTACTAAGCCCATATCAAGTGCTTCTTGTGCACTGTATTGACGGCATAGGTACCAAATTTCACGAGCTTTCTTATGACCTACCATACGAGCTAAATAACCAGCTCCATATCCGCCATCAAAGCTACCTACTTTAGGACCAGTTTGTCCGAATACAGCGTTGTCTGCTGCGATTGTTAAATCACATACGATATGAAGTACGTGTCCACCRCCAATTGCATAACCTGCTACCATTGCGATAACTGGTTTAGGGATTGCGCGAATTAAACGTTGTAAGTCTAATACGTTTAAGCGTGGGATTTGGTCTTCACCTACATATCCACCATGACCGCGAACTTTTTGGTCGCCGCCAGAACAGAATGCACGTCCACCTTCACCTGTTAAAATGATAACGCCAACATTTGCATCATCACGTGCTTGTGCAAATGCATCGATTAACTCCATTACCGTTTTAGGACGGAATGCATTATGTACTTCAGGACGGTTAATCGAAATCTTTGCGATACCATTGTATGTGGAATAAATAATATCTTCATAATTGCCTTCTTTTACCCATTCAATAGCCATTATTCTTACCTCCTTTTATTGTGCTAATGGTTGTCCACTAGCCTCTATAAGTTCTACTTTCCTCAAAAGAAAAAAGTGTCACTGTATGGTTTTGAGAAATCCCTCTACTATTGTACCAAACTTTTGCGGTTGTTCCACATGAATTGCATGACCAGCCCCATCAATTTTGACAAATTTCGCGTGAGGGATGCGTTTTTGTATATTTTGTAAGATGTGAAAGAACTTCTGATCGCTCTCTCCATTCATTAACAAGACAGGCATTTTGAGCTCTTCAAGCTGACTCCACCAAGAAGGCTGAGCTCCTGTTCCCATGCCCCGAAGGCTATTTGCGAGTCCTTTCGGGTTATTAGCAAGTCGCTCTTTCCTTACTTGTTCTTGCACACCTTGTGATAACTTTTTTTGCGTTGCAAACAGCGGGATATTTTCCCATCTATTTACGAAAGCTTCTATTCTCTCTAATTCAATTCGATCTGCAAGCTGTTCATCGCGCGCTCGGCGCTCTTTCCGGTCCGATTCCATCTCAAGTCCAGCTGTGCAGTTCTCTAATAAAAGAGATTTCACGCGGTTTGGATATAAGCATGCCATCGTAATCGCCAGTCTTCCGCCCATTGAATAGCCGAGTATATGTGCTTTTTCAATATTCAAATGATCGAGTAGTGTCGTCATTTGAAGTGCTACATTTTGAATATCATAATGCGTAAGTTCCTCAGGACTTTCCGTTTTTCCATGTCCCACAAGATCAACTGTGATGACTTGGAACTGTTTACTCCATGCAGGAATAAACGAATGCCACGTTTCCATGCTCCCCGTAAAACCATGAAGAAGTAGAAGTGGCTCTCCACTACCGACCACTTCATATTCATACGTTATACCTTGCAGCACTACTTTCATTCCGATTCACCTTGCAAAATTTCCGTAGCAATCTTCGATGTACTTGCCCATAAATCACGGTGCAATTGTAAATTCTCTTCTCGGTTTGTACAAATTTCCACAACGTGTAACTCTTTTTCCATTGTCCCTTTTTTTACTTCATGACGAAATGCATCCCAGTCATTTACACGCGAGAATGAACCACCGTACATTTTAACAACATGTTCATAATCAAGCCCAAGCGGCGTTCCGAATAATGATTCAAAATGTTCTTTTGACTTGTATTGTGGTAGGAATGAGAAGATGCCACCACCATCATTATTAACAACGACAATTGTTACGTTTAAATCATGTAATTTTGCTGCTAAGAGTCCATTTAGGTCATGATAAAATGATAAATCACCAATGACTAATACGAGCGGTTCACAAACAGTGCTCGCTCCTAAGGATGTTGAAATAATCCCATCAATCCCATTCACACCACGGTTTGCCATGACATGAATTTTTTTATCTATGTTAAAGAAAAATGTATCTGTGTCACGAATTGGCATGCTATTGCTGACAAATAACGTCGCTTCCTCTTGTAACACATGCACAATGTCTGTAATCACTTTTCCTTCAAACGCTGTTTCATATGTTTCGATTTCACGAAGCTTTTTCTTCGTCGCATCGTTTATATGTTTCCACATCTCGCACCAATCATTCTGTTCTCGCTTTTGCATATTATCTATCATTGCTTTACAAAACGAGACGTCGCTTGCACATACCACTTCCGTTGCTACAAGAGCTGGATCTCTCCATTTTCCTGATTCATCTACAACAATATGGACAGCAGCCGTTTGTTTCTTTATATATTGCGTTAATGCCTTAGATACTGGCATACCACCGAAACGAATAATGACATCTGGCTTCCATGTATCCTTCAACCATTCATTTCGTAAAAATGTATCATAGCAATCGATTACCAATGATTTATCATGATTACCGCTCCGAAGACCTGAAAGCGGATCTGCCAAAATTGGATATCCAGTTTTCTCAGCAAACTGCGTGATAACTTCAGCAATCTCTGGATGACTATCGTCTCCACAAATAATAAGCCCCTTTTCCATACTCGAAAGGCGCTCTGTAAGAGAACTTACATATTCACTCGTCATCGCCATATTCCCTTGATGAACTGCCCCTGTATATTCACCTCGTCCTTTTTCCCATAATTCCTCTAAAGAAAAGTCAGGGATCAACGGCTCCCGAAGTGGAAAATTAATATGGACAGGTCCCCTTGGTGCAAGAGATGCAATTGCAACAGCACGTCCGGCTGTCATACGAGCATAATGATACATCGGCTCTCTAGCTTCTGGCAGTGCCATCTCCATAAACTGTTTCACAAAGGAGCCATATAGGTTCAGCTGATTCATTGCCTGCGGGGCACCAACATCTCTTAGTTCATGTGGTCTATCTGCTGTTAAGACAAGCAATGGCACACGCGAATGAAAGGCTTCACAAATTGCTGGATAATAGTTCGCTGCCGCTGTTCCTGATGTACATAAAATCGCTACAGGACGCTTCTTCGCCTTCGCAATACCGAGCGCGAAAAAAGCAGCTGATCGTTCATCTACATGCAAATATGTTTTTATCTGTTCATGTTGCTCCATTAGCAAGGCTAGCGGCGTTGACCGCGAACCTGGACTAATGACAACATCATATACATTTAGACGCGCCAGTTCGTCCACAAACGCGCCTAAATAATATGATAATGCTTCTATATGATTATTCATTTCATTAATTCCTCCAAAGCACCAAGCATCGGTCTAAACTTCAAACTTGTTTCTTCATATTCAAGCTGTGGTACTGAATCAATCACAATACCGCAGCCGGCAAATAAGGATGCCTTGTCACCATTTAATAGCCCGCAGCGCAGGGCTACCGCAAATTCGCCGTTCCCTTTGTCATCTATCCAGCCGATTGGTGCTCCGTACAATCCACGGTCTAATAACTCTACATCACGGATGAGCTTCATCGCCGCGTGGCGTGGCGTACCACCAAGTGCTGGCGTTGGATGCAGTTCTTCCACCATTGAAAGAAGTGATGCTTCACCTTTCGCTTCAACCGGTGTATATAAATGTAGTAAATTTTTTGTTGTTAATAAACCTGGACGCTGCGGAATAGTAACGGATTCACAATGCTCTGTTAATACGCCACGAATCATATTTACTACATAACCATGCTCTGCTAAATTCTTTTCATCATGAAGAAGTGCATTACCATTTTGCTTACTTTCTTCTATAGAATTACCATGACCAATCGAACCAGCAAGGCACATCGATGTAAATTTCCCGCCTTCTTTTCGAATTAATCTCTCAGGCGTTGCTCCTAAAAAGCATGCTCCTTTATAATCGAAGGAAAACACGTAACAATCCGGTTGCCCAATACGGAGCGCTTCTAAAACACGAGCAGAATCAATATTCTGATCCATCGTTAGTTTTAATTCTCTTGCCAATACAACCTTTTGTACAATTCCTTTTTTCATTTCATCCTGCACTTTTACAATTGCATCCATCCAGCTCTTCGGATCAACTTCTACTTTAGAAGTTACTGTTAATTTCGCTTCTGTAAGCGGGCATTTGCATTCTTCTAAAATTCTTTTTTCCAAAGAAACAATTTCTTCACACACTTCCTGTGCAGAGTCTTCAGCTGAAATAAATGTATTCATTGTTAACCATGCTTTTTCATTTTTTACCGTTAAAAGAAAAGCCGGTAACGATAATGTTGTATCTTTAAATTCTTCCCAAAGATCCGTTTGTTCTTTTTCTGGATCAAATGAAAAGCTACCAAATAAAAGTGGACCCGTTCCAAATTCATACTCTTCTCTGTGAACAATTGCTTTCTCTTGCACTTCACTCCACTTTTCGCGGGCATTTTGAAAGCGTTTGTCAGAAGAATTTGCTATAGTGAAAACAGAGCCAATTCCAGCAAATATGACATGCTGAGATGGGTCTGCAAAATAACATCTATTTTCGTATGCAATCCTTTTTCCTGCTGCATAAAAAAGAAGCGGATCCATCCAATCTATTTGTTTTACAAAACTGACCAATGTTTTTTCATTCGTCGCATGTTTAATAGCTGCCAAAATCACTTCTTGTAAATCTTTTTGTTTCGTCTGAATCACAAAGTCTCCCCCCTATGGGCGAAAAATAGTCATAAATACGCTTGATTTTAAGATACACCTCAAACGAAAGCCCTGTCAACGTTTAGCATTTCTGAGAAATTCCCCTTCTCTTCCTAGAAAATAAACGTTGACACTAAATGCTGCTTTTCCTACACTTAATTGTGTATATTATGTGACAAGGAGGATTCAACATGGAAATGAAAGTCGAAACGAATTCCTCTCCTATGTCGCCAAAGCCAAGTAAACAAACAGGCTGGCGCATTTGGTGGAGTTTATTACGTCCTCATACATTAACAGCCGCTTTTGTTCCTGTTTTTATTGGAACAGCTTATGCAATGCAAGTAGGGGGTATCAATCAAATACATCTCCCTCTTTTCTTTATCATGCTTCTTGCTTGTCTTCTCATTCAAGCAGCAACAAACATGTTTAATGAATACTTTGATTATAAAAGAGGATTAGATCACGAAGGTTCAGTTGGTATCGGTGGTGCCATTGTCCGCGACGGTATTCAACCAAAAACAGTCCTTAATTTAGCATTTGGATTTTTCGGTATCGCAATGCTATTAGGCGTTTATATTTGTATGAACTCTAGCTGGTGGCTTGCTGCAATCGGTCTTGTTTGTATGGCTGTTGCTTACCTTTATACAGGCGGCCCACTTCCGATTGCCTATACGCCTTTTGGAGAATTAACAGCAGGATTATTTATGGGTGTTATTATTATTGGTATTTCATTTTTCATTCAGACAGGAACTGTAACATCAGAAATTATTTTAGTATCTATTCCAAATGCGATTTTAATTGGAGCGATTTTACTTTCCAACAACATTCGTGATTTAGATGGAGATAAAGAAAATGGCCGTAATACATTAGCGATTATTGTTGGACGTGAGAACGCAATTGGTGTCCTTGCTTCCATGTTTATTGTTTCCTACATTTGGACAATTGCCCTGATCATTGTCGGAATCGTGTCCCCATGGATGCTGATTGTTTTCCTAAGTGCCCCGAAAGCATTTAAAGCGACAAAAGGATTTATCGGCAAAAGGATTCCAATGGAAATGGCACCTGCGATGATCGCGACGGCAAAAACAAATACAATCTTTGGTTTCTTAATGGGAATCGGACTATTACTTGGTTATTTCCTATAAAAGAGGAGCTGCTAGAGCAGCTCCTTTTTCCATTTTCAAAATATATCGGCGATTTTTTAAATATATCGACCGTTTCTCCTCATATATCGGCACTTCGACACAACATATCGATCGCTCGACATTTTACAGCACGATCGACTCACTCAAATACCGGGATATTTCCCGCAATCAAGCTCATACTACATAAAGAAACCGAATTGTAGGAAGGTGGATACTATGTTAACTCCACAACAAATCAATCATTTTAAATCCATTTTAGAAAAGCAACTGCACGAAATTGAACAAACGCTGCAAAGTCATGAAGGCGAAGACCGCGCCTCTGAACGGGAATCTGTTGGAGAATTATCCGCTTATGACAATCATCCCGGCGATATGGCTACCGAATTATATGAACGCGAGAAAGACTTCGGGCTTATTGAATTTTGGCATAAGCAACTGCAAGATACGAAGCATGCCTTGCAAAAAATCGAAGCTGGCACATATGGGGTTTGCGAAGTTTCTGGTGAAGAAATTCCACTAGAAAGATTAGAAGCGATGCCAACTGCTACGACCTGTATAGAACATACAACGAATAAATTAAACTTAAGCGCACGTCCCGTTGAAGAAGAATTAGTAGAGCCACCGTTTGGCAAATACGATATGGACAGTGCCGTAGGATACGATGCAGAGGATGCTTGGCAAGATGTTGCTTTATACGGAACATCAGAAACACCATCTGATTTAGAACGCCGCGACTCGAAAAACTTTGATGAGATGTATGTAGATGCTGAAGAACCACGCGGTTACGTAGAAGACTTTGAAAACTTCATCGGAACAGATATGTATGGAAAGAACCCACAGGTGTATGCAACAAAAGAGCATGAAGAATATGAACAGATGCTGGATGATTTTGAAGAAAAAACTTATAAAGGTGAGTTATCTCCGAATGAGTCTAGTTCAAAAGAATAAAAAAGCATTCCGAAATTCGGAATGCTTTTTTCTCGCTAGCTAATTAGTTTTTTGTAACGTTAGCAGCTTGTGGTCCACGGTTACCTTCAACGATTTCGAAAGAAACTTCTTGACCTTCTTCTAAAGTTTTGAAGCCGTCGCCTTGGATAGCTGAGAAATGTACGAATACATCGTCTCCACCTTCAACTTCGATGAAACCAAAACCTTTTTCGCCGTTAAACCATTTAACTTTACCTGTTTGCATGTCATGTACCTCCTAAATAAAAATGAAACTATGAATCCACATGAAAAGGTGGATATAAAGGACATGAATGTATCTCAGACCTGATGCCTTGAATTAAACACGCTTTATTTCCGTACCACATTATGTAGCTCAATAGTGATTTCACTATATCACGCTCTATCAAAAAGGTCAAATGAGAACACTTTCATTTCAGCATTTTTCTCATATTTTTTTAAAAGGTTCACAAAATATGTAAACTATATATAAAGTGAAACTTTAATCAGTGGGGGTTTTCTTCATCCCCCACTGATTATGAGTTGAACGAATCGGGCTTTTACGGACAGTTCATCTCCCGCCTAACTTCTTTGCTTTCGCTGAATTTTGAGGTGGGAGTGTTACTGTCCGTTAATGCGGGATAAATTAAAAAACTGATATAAAACCTTTCTTTTTAGAGGGGCAATCGCGAGCAGGTCACCTGTTGTTTTTCGTAGCAGTGACTTATATGTTGAACAATCAAAACAGATTTTTCTTTAAAAATTAACAAAACGATAGTTTTCTAATCTCATTAATTTCTGTACAATATTAGTATCCACTACATATGAGGTGAAAATAATGAAGGCACATGAAATTGAGTATAAATTATATGGCGATGATATGCAGTTTGTTGAAATTGAATTAGATCCAGAAGAAAGCGTAATTGCAGAAGCTGGAGCAATGATGATGATGGAAGACCATATTGAAATGGAAACAATCTTCGGTGACGGTGCCGGAAAGTCTAGCGGCCTATTTGGTAAATTAATGGGTGCCGGAAAACGACTCGTTACAGGTGAGAGTATGTTTATGACCGTATTTACAAATACAGGTCATGGCAAACGTCACGTATCATTTGCTGCACCTTACCCTGGAAAAATCGTTCCAGTTGATTTAACAGAATATCAAGGCAAAGTAGTTTGTCAAAAAGATGCATTCCTTTGCGCCGCAAAAGGTGTTTCTATCGGAATTGAATTCACGAAAAAAATTGGTAGCGGCTTCTTCGGCGGTGAAGGCTTCATTATGCAGAAGCTTGAAGGTGATGGCCTTGCTTTCATGCACGCAGGTGGCACAGTATACAAACGTGAGCTTAAGCCCGGTGAAAGACTCCGCATTGATACAGGGTGTCTTGTTGCAATGACAAGAGATGTTGCCTACGACATTCAATTCGTAGGCAACGTAAAAACTGCGTTATTTGGCGGAGAAGGTTTATTCTTCGCTACATTAGAAGGACCAGGAACAGTTTGGCTTCAATCCTTAACATTAAGCCGTTTAGCAGCGCGTCTTACAAGTCCTGCAGCTCAAAGCAGCGGGGAAGGTAGCGTTTTAGGTGGACTTGGTCGCCTCCTTGATGGAAAAGAGTAAAATCTAAATCGCTACGTCATAAGACGTAGCGATTTTTTCACTTATCCTTTTCTCCTGTAGGACTGTACATACCATTTTGAATCATATAATACTCCATCGCCCCATTTAACCACTCCTCTTCTTCCTTTGTATATGGTGATGGAATCATATTCCCATACTGATCTTCCATATTTTCTAATCCACTTAAAGAATTTACCGCTTCTTCTCCAACATATGTAAGAGTTGCCTTCATATGTTGATCGACAAGCTTTTGTACTTCTGGATCATGGACTGGTTTTCCAAATAATCTCTTTACCTCCTTCGACAACTGAATAAATTCTTTATCCAATGCCACCATCTCTTCTTCAGATTTATCGTATAATCGATCAACGACTTCCTTATCCATATATTCCTCAAGCCATAGGCGTTGTTCACTTTCTTTTTGTATATTACAAATTAAACTCATTAAAATGTCACTATCTACTTGCCCTTCATCTTCTAATAAAGTAATTGTTCGATTAATTGCTTTCAAAGAAATTTCGATATGCTCCTTTTTCTCTTCAAAAGCTTGTTTCTGACTTTGTAATGTTTCTTTTAAACTTACATTAAGGCTAGACATATTTATCATTGCAGATATTTCGTCTAGACTATATCCTAAAAATTTTAGACTTACTATTTTTTGCAACGTTAAGATGTCTTGCTTTTTATATATTCGACGTCCGGAACTAGGATGTTTTTCGGGTTTAAGTAATCCAATTTCATCGTAATAATGTAGCGTCCGTATTGATATGCCTGTTCTTTTCGAAAACTCTCCAATTAAATAGTTTTCACTTTTACTCATCTTAAATCCCCCCTACATTCTTTTTACCGATGTGGTTACTCAAATCATACTACCTCACGTAACTGGAGGTTCAAGTATTAATTTGTAAAAAACATTCATTTTTCATTGCACTTTGTTTTCAAGCCACTCAAAGAATGATTCCCCATTCCCACTCATATATTGAACTATTACTTCTTCTTTAGGAGGGCTTCTCTGATGCGTGCTCCTTTATCCTTTGATAAAGATACTGCCATATTGCTAGCTTCTTGTTGCGAGTTAACATATGATCAATATAAACAAAATGGGATTTTTCAAATACCTGAAGGATTTCAATATGTACAAGGTTTTCAGGCTAAGGTTATGCAAACAACAGAGTGGTTTGGATTCATATTAGAATCTGAAGATACAGTCATCGTAGCGTTTCGAGGGACCCAATCCGATCCAGAGTGGGTCATTGATTCACTTGTGAACCAAAAACTTTATCCATACGCCTTAAATAGCGGAAACGTCCATAACGGCTTTCTCTCTGTTTATGAATCATGCCGTGATACGATTATGGATATGCTCGTATCTTTACCATCAGATAAAAAACTACTCGCCACAGGGCATAGCCTAGGCGGAGCACTTGCCACACTACACATATTAGATGCACGCGTTAATACTGCGTTTGCACAATACGGTCTCTATAACTTCGCCTCTCCAAAGGTTGGAGATATCACCTTTCGAAACTACTACAAAATGCAAGTAGCAAGCAGCTTTCGCTTCGTTAATTTATTCGATGTGGTCCCGCTTCTTCCACCGCGCAAAGTGCATTTTCATGACCAAGACTGGGAGTATACACATGTTCATCACAACTTGACATTTACGAAAAATACAAAATCCATCACCAACAACCACGCCATGTCAACATACAAAACATGTCTGACTTCTCATTTTTGATACAGAAACATTTGGAAAAAATATACTATTATATTATAATAATCTATGTAATTACTTTTGGATGAGAGGACCTTACATGCTAAAATATTTCTTTGCAATTTTTCTCGTTATAATTTTTACGGTCACAGGTTTCTGTACATTCTCATACTTTGCTACAGAGGAATACGGTGGGACTGGTGTTTTGTATTCAGTAAATCCTTATATCTCAGTAGCAAACTAAGTAAAAATAGCTTGGAAAATTCCCAAGCTATTTTTACTTTACGAATTCCATTCAAATAAATAAAAGCCCCTCAAAATCTTCACAAGGGACTCTGTCTTATTCCTATATATCCATTTTGATTTTCCAACATATAAAGCGACCAGATCCTCTCTCCCACCTAAAAAGAAAGATTTTTAATTTATATCTTCAACTCACAAAAGCTTAACCCTATCACCAATACCCCAAATCTCATTACTATACTGCAGAATCGTTCGATCACTAGCAAAGTATCCTGATTGTGCAATATTAATGATAGACATTTCTAGCCACTTTCTTCGGTTTTCATATGCTCTTCCTACATCTTCTTGACGCTCTGCATATGGACTAAAATCACGAAGGACAAAGTACTCGTCATTTTGAATAACAAGAGAATCATAAATTGCTTCAAATTCGGCTGCAACATTTGTGAAAAAGCCATTTATTAACTGATCGACTACTTTTTTTATGTGCATATTATGGTGATAGTAATCATTTGCACGATATCCACCATTTTGATAATAATGAAGCACCTCTTCCGCTGTTAGACCAAAGATAAAACAGGCTTCATCTCCTACTTTTTCTCTTATTTCAATATTGGCCCCATCCAGCGTTCCGAGCGTAATTGCACCATTCATCATAAACTTCATATTCCCTGTTCCTGATGCCTCTTTACTTGCTGTAGAGATTTGCTCACTTACATCTGCTGCTGGGAAAATATCTTCAGCTAAAGAAACCCGATAGTTTTCTAGAAAGATAACTTTCATATATTGACTCACATATGGATCTTGATTTACCTTTCTAGCAAGTTCATTTATTAATTTAATAATTTTTTTCGCATAATAATAGCCTGGCGATGCTTTCGCTCCAAAAATAAATGTACGCGGATAAAACGAAAAGCTTGAATCTTCTTTTAAACGATTGTACAAATACAAAATATGTAACACATTTAATAGTTGCCTTTTATAAGCGTGCAATCGTTTTACTTGTACATCAAAAATGGAACTCGGGTCAACGATAATCCCCATCTTGTTTTGAATTTGCTCTGCTAAAATATATTTACGCTCTTGCTTTACATCATGCAACTTGTCTTGAAAAGCAGTGTCATGTTGAAAGCTTTGCATTAATTGCAACTGAATCGGTTGCTTCTTCCATTCCGTTCCAATTGCTTCTGAAATGAGATTTGCAAGCTGCGGGTTCGCCTTCATAAGCCAGCGCCGATGCGCGATTCCATTTGTCTTATTGTTAAATTTCTCCGGATAAAAATCATAAAACAATCGCATTTCACGTTGCTTTAAAATTTCCGTATGAATTTTTGCCACGCCATTTACACTATGGCTTCCGACAATTGCTAAATGTGCCATTTTGACAAGATCATGCGCGATAATTGCCATATCTTCAATCCGCTTCCACTCATACGGATATCGCTCCCACAGTTCATGACAAAAGCGTTCATTGATTTCTTCAATAATCATATAAATCCGTGGTAATAACGGTTTAAAAATATGGATTGGCCACTTCTCAAGTGCTTCTGATAATGTCGTATGATTCGTATAAGAAATTGTCTGAGTCGTAATATCCCACGCTTCTTCCCAAGCAAGCTTTTCTTCATCTAGTAAAATACGCATGAGTTCTGGAATTGCTAAAACGGGATGCGTATCGTTAATGTGAATCGCGATTTTCTCATGTAAATTACGAAGCGTTCCATTTCGCTCTCTATGCATGCGAACAATGTTTTGTAAGCTTGCTGATACAAGGAAATACTGCTGCTTTAAACGTAGTATTTTCCCTTCATCATGCGTATCATCCGGGTATAAAAATTCTGATACCACTTCTGTTTCACGTTTATATTTCAAAATATCTTTACAATTTTGTGGAAAAGGAACCGGCTCTGCATTCCAAAGGCGAAGTGTATTCACAGTATCCGTTTCATATCCAACAACCGGAACGTCATATGGAACTGCCATAATCACTTCTGCATTCGTATGACGAAATTCGAGGCGACCATTCATTTCTATCGGTTCTACATTTCCAAAGTAGCTCACTTCTACCGCTTGATCGTGTCGTCTTACTTCCCAAACATTTTCATGAAGGAGCCACTGTTCTGGTAATTCTACTTGATATCCATCCACAATTTTTTGATCAAACAAGCCATGCTTATAACGAATACCACATCCGTGCCCTGGAAGATTTAAAGATGCAAGTGAATCGAGAAAACAGGCTGCAAGGCGGCCAAGTCCTCCATTGCCAAGCCCTGCATCCGCTTCACCTTCTTCCAATTCCTTTAATGAAATTCCAAGCTCTGAAAGGCCTTGTTCACATACATCACGGATACCTAGATTTAGTAAGTTACTACCGAGCAAACGACCAAGTAAAAACTCAATAGACAAGTAATACATTTGCTTTTGATTCCCTGTCCGGTACCTTTCATTTGTTGCAATCCAATGCTGATTCATATACTCACGTACCATACGACCAAGTGTATTATACTGGTCACGACTGGTAGAATCTTTGAAACTTTTTCCACACATCGTTTCTAGTTTTTCTAAAAAGGCTACTTTAAAGCTTTCAACATGAGTAAACATTTTTTCACCACCTAAGAGTGTTTCAGCAAACTTTTATATAGTTCCTTATATTCAAGAGCTGACTTTTTCCAGCTATAATCCTCTGTCATCGCTTGTTTTACAAGCTGATTCCATACTGGTTGATTATGATAATACTTCAGTGCACGACGAACCGTATGTAACATGTCATGAGCGTTAAAATTTCTAAAGCTGAAGCCATTTCCATTCTCTGTTTTCTCATTATAAGACTGAACTGTATCGTTCAATCCTCCCGTCTCTCTTACAATTGGGATCACACCATATGCCAGTGCAATGAGCTGTCCGAGTCCGCATGGTTCAAATAATGATGGCATTAAAAATAAATCGCTCCCTGCATATACTTGATGCGCTAGCTCTTCATTAAACCCGATATACACTTTCACTTTTTCTGGATACTCATATGCCATCCATTCGAAAAACTGCTCATATTCAGAATCCCCTGATCCTAAAATGATACATTGTACATCGTCTTCCATCATTTCATGAAAGACAGTACGTACTAAATCAAGGCCTTTTTGCTTTGTTAATCGCGTTACCATCGAAATAATTGGCGTATCTTCTTTTTCCGACAAACCAAAATAGCGCTGTAATGCACGTTTGTTTTCTTGTTTTTCATACAATGATTCTGCATCATACTGCGTGGTAATAAATGAGTCCGTTTTCGGATTATATACGCTCGTATCAATACCATTTATAATCCCGCTCAACTTATCATTATATTTCCGTAACAAACCATCTAATTTTTCACCAAAAAATTCATATTGGATCTCTTCTTTATACGTCGGGCTAACCGCTGTAATGCGATCTGAAGCGATGATGCCGCCTTTCATAAAGTTAACGTTCCCATAAAATTCAAGCTGTTCACTATCAAAATATTCATCACCAAGTTCCAGTAAATCATGCATAACTTCACGAGGAAACACACCCTGGAACTGCAAATTATGAATCGTATAAACAGTTTTAATATGCTCATACAATGGATGATCCCCATACTTTTCACGCAGTAAAAAATTCGCCATCGCTGTATGCCAATCGTGACTGTGAAGGATGTCCACTTCAAAATCTAGGTGCGGCATACACTCTAACACCGCCTTAGAAAAGAAAGAAAAACGTTCTCCATCATCATAATGTCCATAAAGAGAATCCCTTTTAAAATAATATTCATTGTCGATTAAATAATACGTAATCCCGCCTTGCTCCCCTTTTAAAATCCCGCAATATTGATTTCGCCAGCCGAGCTGCACATTGATTACCTTATGAAGCGTACATGCTTCTCGCAAGTGCTTGGGAATAAGGCTGTAGTTTGGTAGGATAATACGGACGTTTACTCCTAATTTTTTCAATTCTTTTGGAAGTGCACCCGCCACATCTGCTAAGCCACCTGATTTAATAAACGGTACGCATTCTGATACTGCAAATAAAATATTCACGTGTTGTTCCACTGTCTGAAAAGCGTGTACACCATGATCCGCCCTTCTTACAGCTTCCTC
>NZ_JBFTMC010000090.1:0-18371 GCF_056396765.1 Bacillus sp. 05T22 | reverse complement strand
GCCATAAGCGGATCATTATGTAAAATTGTCTCCATATTTCCAGCTCCCTACTTTCGGTAATGGAAATTCCATACTATAAGTATAAAGAAAAAAGCGTAGAAAATACTACGCTTTATGATACTTTTGCTGATTTATTTTTAAGAAATTTCGGTTGCTTACGAAGTAAAAATTTTGTTTTTGCCATTGAAAATACTAATAATGCCATCCAAATAAAGAAAAAGGCTGTCGTATGAGCCGACGTAAAATGCTCATGGAAAATAAAGACACCTAAAATTAGATTGATGGTCGGTGAAATATATTGTAAAAAACCGATCATATAGAGTGGAATGAGCTGTGCTCCTTTTGCAAAATAAAAAAGTGGCAATGCCGTAACAACCCCCGCTCCCATTAATAGTAACGTTGAAGTGATCGAAATAGAACCAAATGAACCAAAACCATGCTCACCAATCATAATCAAGTAAATAACCGCAAGGGGCGTCACAATCATTGTTTCCATTGTAAGACCTATCATTGCATCATAATTCAGTAATTTCTTGGTCAACCCATATAATCCAAATGTAAACGCCAGTGAAAGGGCAATCCATGGAATCGAACCGTATCGAAACGTTAAAACAATAACACCTATTCCCGCTAAACCAACTGCAACATATTGCCAAAAGTTAAGTTTTTCTTTCAAAACAACAGTACCAAGTAAAATACTCACAAGAGGATTAATATAATAGCCAAGACTCGCTTCAATTATATGATTCTGATTCACAGCCCATATGTACACAAACCAATTTCCACTAATTAAAATGGAGGCGATTGTTAACGAGATTAATAATTTAGGTCGTTTAAAAAGGCTCACAAGCTCGCTAAGAAATTGCCTTAATCGCTTTGAGACCCCCAAAATCAGCAGCATAAAAACAAATGCCCAAACTATACGATGTGCTAATATTTCTTCTGCAGGAACTTCCCCTACCCATTTCCAGTAAACAGGAAGAACCCCCCACATCATATAAGCACCAGCCGCATATAAAACCCCTTTCTTTTCCAGTGCTTTTTGACTCTCCATCTTCCCTTTTCTCCTCTTCTCTTTTTCTATTCATTATACGTTGTCACAGAGCTACTTTACCAATATTACTCTTATAACTTTTTCGACATTCCTCGTACCTATATACAAATTGAAAAACCGAAATAAAACCTTTCTTTTTAGGTGGGAGAGAGCATCCAGCCATACATAGAAGTGGTCAGACTCTCTTCCTGCCCCAGGCAAAGTTAAAACAAAAAGAGAAAACAAGTAGCGGTCACCTTTTGTTCTTCATAGTAGCAACTTATATGTTGGAAAATCAGAATGGATATATATATAGATTCCTTTCCTTATATGAAGCAAAATAAACCTAGTGTAATTACAACAAGTACTGGTATACCAAAAACAAATTTACCTTTATGTGTTTTATGATGGAATACATACATACCAATCCATGCACCAACTGCTCCTCCAGCTGCTGCTGCTAAAAACAAAGTACTTTCTGGTGTTCTCCATTTCTTCTTTTTTGCTTTTTGTTTATCCAATCCCATAAGACTAAATGCTATAGCATTAATAATAAAATAAATCCATTTCATTTCTTTCTCTCCCTAAAAAAATTCCCTTTATTGTAACATGAATGACCATGCAGGCTAACCTGCATGGTCATTCATGCTTCTGTTTCTTGTTCTTCTTGTTCTGTATTTTCATCCATAAATCGTTGCTCTTTTATTTCCATTGAAATCATCGCATGGTAAATCTCCGGATATAATCCAAATATTTGATACACACTTCCTAAAAATGGCACCTGGAACCCCTCTTTTCATAAATAGCATTTCCATACTTAAGGTTCCCTATCTTTCCCCTACACATTCGTTTTTGTATCTTGTTCTTCATCTTGAACATGTAATAAGTGCTGCCATTTTTTATAAGGCGCACTATTTGGATCAACATACCCTTTCGCATACGAACGGTCCCATAGTTGTTTTACAAACATCTCTGCCTCTTTCTTCGCAACCATTTCTGCTCCTGTACCATAATAGTTTTGAAAATACAGACCAATCTCATCCATAAGTAAACGCAATAATTCATCTGATGTTTCYTCTARCGTYGGRTCATAYTTTGCCTCACGGTCATACATTAAAATSATATCTAAAATATTATGAACGTGCTCTTTTCTAAGCCATCTCACATCCTGAGCCCCTAATACAAAGGCCTGTGTATACAAATGTCCGCCTTGGAGCATTGCTTTTTCCTGCTCTTCTTCAAAACGGGACAAAATATTTTCATAAATAAACGGATTATGAAGTAATGCTCGATGTAATTTATAGCTTTCACTTGAAATGTTTTTCCCCATTGACTGAATTAAAAAGCTTCGCCCTACACCATTATATTGATATACAAATTGACCATCGACAGCGACAAGACTAATCCACCGGTACATATATGCATAAAGAAGAGCACGATTACATTTATCATAATCTAGCTTCGTTTGCGTTGCATTTAAATCGGGCATGAAGGCTGGTAAGTGCCAATATTTATCTAAATGTGGTGTTAAATTAGATTTTTTAATATTCAATTTATTCACACGACGATAATAAGACTGAAAATAATCTCCTTTATCATTCATAAAACCATTTGCAAGATGTCCCGATGAAAGTTTAGGAAAATCTTGTAATGATAATCCATAATGAGCTCGGTAACAAATTACTTCAAATGGTGAAAATGCTTCATTCACTGTATCTTTTTCTTGAAACATTTCTTGCAATAGTTCTTCCTGTAGTTCCTGTTTTAGTGATGGATGTATACCCCAATATTGTAACTCTCGATGATGGGCTACCTTCGGGATAAATGGGCTTGCTAGATGGAAGAGATCTTCAATTTTTTCTCTCACATATTCATTACGATCACGCTTTTTAAAATCAGCTTCTTTTCGCAATGCTTCAATAATATTGAGTTCTAATTTGTCACGATATCGGACTTGGAGCTCGTTATAACAATACGTTAAAATATGCTCCCGATAAAAATCCTCTACTTTCTTCGATTGACTTTCCTCTGCTTGTGCATTGCGGCAATATTCCGCATACAAGCTCATATACATCTCTGCTGATATATCCTTTGGAAGCACACCTAAGTTTAAATGCTGCTGCATATCTTCCCATATTTTTTCTTGTAGCTTTTCATCTGCTAACACATATACATTCGTCGGATTTGTTTTCCCTTCAAATTCTTTGCTGCGTTTTTGAATTTCAAACAGCAAATTTTCACGTGTTTCTTGTAAATTATCAAAGAATCTTTCCCAATGTTGGATCATTTTATTTACTGCCTGATATAGCGATTGATAAACGAGTTCCAGTAGCATTTCTTTGCGATATTCATTTAACTTATGCACGTATTGCGTCACTATATCTTCAAATTCTTTTCGGAACATACGCTGCTGATTATAAAACATTTTGCCAAACCAACCTTGTTGCTGTGCAAGTTCAACACGTCGCACAGCTGTTACTGTACCATCAATATTGCTCACATTAAATTTCTTATCATAGTTTTGAATTAGATTACGCTTCTGTTCATTGCTCTCATGTAATCGATTCATTTTCTCTACTAATTGCTTTCGAATCTCATACAGCATGAAACGAGCAGCCACTGGATGAACAGCTTCTGTTTTCTTTAAAAACCATGTATTTAGTTGATATGACTGCCCCTCTGATCCACTAGGCGTATAGCGGTCTGATTCTATCATGTCATATAAAAGTGTCGTCACATGCTCATGCACACGGCTCGGTATCGCATAGGCATACAACCTGACAGCGTGATCAACTCTTGCTACTTCGCCCTTCATTTGTTCCATCATTTTAAGCTTCGCAGCAGATATTTTGCACTCATGCTGTAATCTGTTTAACTCTTCATCTTTTTGTACTGTACGCTGCACGTAACTTTCGACCGCTTCTAAAAATAATTTTGATTTCGCGACGCCTACCTTACCACCTTCTGCACCTTCGCGTGTTTCATTGTACATTTGTCTATAGAAAATATGTGCTTGTTCTGGGCGAGTGGCAAGATGCTCTAAATCTTCTAAATAACTCTTTCCCCGCTCTGGCTTCTCACGCTGCATACCACGACGAACATCTTGTTCATAYCGCTGTTTTTTCTCTTGAAACAATTGATCTAAATGTAGCCAGGATTCATCTAATCCTTGCACAGCCCATTTCAAGGCACAATATTTTAAAACATGCTCATATGGATAAATAAGCTTTGCAGTTCCAGCACCACAATAACGTGCTTTTCCGTTCGATTCCGCCAACTGCTGAATTTGATTATCCTCTTGTGCAAAATGACTTGTGGACATCGGACTAAATAACTGTAAATAAATCGTATTTGTCATTTGTTCCATGTAATCTGATAGATTGTGTAAATGATGACCATGTAAATTTTCATAATCATATAAGAAACAATAATTATATGGTAAATGATGCTCTTTAATTGTATGATTCGTTCTTCCGTCTTCATCCACTTGATCTGGACGATACTCTAGTTCAATTGTTACACCCCCCCGCTTTGATAATTMACCCGTTGAGCCAAGTGTAATTGCATGAAGTTCTTTTAATGACGCGTAACCATTTGCCTGAACAGTTTCAAATTCTTTCGCACTAACGGTGCGCGTCTTAACAAGTGCATCTGGCATTAAAAACGCACCGCGAATTAAAATGTTATGATGTTGCAATTTCTTGCGAAGCATTTCACGTAGGTACAACGCAATTTGTAAGAACATACCCGAGCCAGTGCCACCAGCTAATGATGTAACGATAATAACTCGAACACCATACTCTGTTTGATCACTTGTGACAGGAAAAATCTTTTCGATTTCTTGCCAAAAAGCAGTCAATTTATCTTCTTTCATCGCTGCCCGAAGAGCTAAGCGTGAAATCACACGCAGTTGACCAGCTCCTTCAGTTAACGGCTTATCCAGAATAGTAGGGTCCATTGGAAACCATTCCGGGATCGTTGGATCCCCTGCAATATATTCTCGCGGCGTTTTACTAGAGCTCGTTTGTGTCTTGAACTTACGAATATGCTCAAATTTACTTAATGTATTCACATCTGTATCAAAGACATGCATCGCTACCTTTTTACGTCGTTCCTCTGGCAATTTCTCATATATTTGGTGTGTAACGGTACTCCCGATTCCACCTAAGCCAATTAAAATTGTTGGAACTTGTAATGTCATGTGAACCACCTTCCTATTTGAACTTCCTATTATTCACATTCATATCGATAAATTTCTTTTCCATACCCACGATCAATTAGTAAAATCTCGTTCGGATATAATGTCTTATGCTCATTTCCGGCCTCTTCCTCTGTTATAAACATACCGTCAATAATCATACCAATCACTTGTGATTCCTTTGCTACAAATATAGACTTCGAACCTTTTTTCGCTATAAAAGTTACTGATTGTACCGTCTTTCGTTCTGCTCGAAATGGAATGCCAAAATAATGTTTCCACCACTTGTTTCTTAGTAATTCTGGTTCAGATTGATAGAGCCAATCTTTTGCTACTTCTTGATCCCATTCATAGTACAACATTGCTTTACGATGAAACCTTGGTCGGACAATCCATCCTAAAACAAGAATCGCAAAAAGCAAAAGCAGTAACCCAATCGGTATTACAAATTGAAAAATTAGCGCATAACGTTCCCAAAATGGTGCATTTTGAATATAAAACGAAATCGTTTTCTTCACTTCTTGTAACTTTGAATCGTTTATAGTGATGGTAGCTTCTATGGTGCCGGTATCTGTAAAATTGAATGTATCGGAGTAGTAAGGACGAGGATACACATAAATTTGATTTTCATGTTGCCGCAATTCGTAGTTAATCGATTGATGAGATGTGACACCAGTAGATTGCAGTAGCTTTTTTACCTCCACTTCTGTCATTGGTTCACCATTCAGTAATGGCTGCAGGACAAGTGGTTTACTCTTTTCTAAATTCGTTACCTTTTCTTCATAATCTTTCGTAATGACCTGTAAAGATAATTTTGCCTTTGGCATCGGATCAATTCGGAATTCTCTCGTTTGCCTGTAAAACCCTTTTATATTCATATGAACTTTCCCACGTACAAATTGGTTTTTAATTTGTAATTCATAGTAAAACACATGCCTTTTATCATCCCATTTCATCGGATACAGCTTTCCATCTAGTTCTACTTCTGCTTGGAAATAAGAAGATTGTATTGGTAAATCCGTCGGTTTCGCTTCAATCACTGCTTTCGTTCCCTCATACATTTTCTCGACGTTTTTTTTCGCTTTATCCTCTTTATCATAAGTAGCAATGGTATAATCAAGTGCTGGTTCAACAAGTACTTTCGATCCTTCTTTCACAATATCTCTATCAATTTCTAACGTGTATGTCCCTGGTTTAATCACTTCATGATTCGTAGCACCAATATGAGTAATACCACCATATAAATTTGATTCTCCTGGTGCATGAATCGAAAAGGACGATTGTACTGCTAATGGTTTGGCAAGTTGGTCTATCCGATATCGCGATGTATTAGAAGATTGTTGTACGAGCGTCATTCGCTTTAATGGGAATGGTGTAGTAATCTCTAATTTGTTACCAGATATAGTCGTTTTCACGACAGATTCAACAGAAGAAAACGGATCTCGATTCGCAACCAAGGCAGCAGCTTGATTTACACTTTGAATGACTCCATCTTCTCCACTCGTTGGCATAACGATACCATTTATTTCTTGCTTCCAAATTTCTTTAAACGTATTCATCTGTTGTTGCTCTTGCTGTCCTAAGTTTTCTTCCATTGTTATTAAAACTGGATGCAATGATATTTTTTTCGCTTCCATTTCTTTTTTAAACTGTTCCAGTTTCTGCGTGATTTGTTCTTTACCGCCGGTCTTTTCTTTTTCTAATTCATTAAATGCCCCGTCAGTTAATACAATAAGCCAAAATTCACGTTTTCCATTTATGTCCGCTTCCTTTTTAATAGATTGCATCGCGGTCTCTACTGCGCTAAACGGCGTATTTAAATAATTCTTCCACGCTCCAATTTGATCAATTTCTGTTTGTCTTTTTTCATTTGTTAGTGTGATATTTAACGCTTCAGTAGGACGACTCATTGGAACATATGAAAATCTATCTTTTTCATCTAATAATGCAACTAAACTTTGCAAAGCATAGTTGGCATATTTCCAGCGATCGTTATTTCTCATGCTGCCAGAATCATCATATACAAGTGAAACGACCCTTTCTTTTGCCTCCTCTCCTTTTGCAAAAGTTGAAAAAGGATTCAAACACAATAATAGAAAAAAGATGAATGTGGCACAAATTCGAATCTTCATGATGAGGCTTCGCCACCTTTGTAGACAAATTCCTATGTTTAAATTTATGAAAAGAAACAAGATATATGACTTGTATTTTGGGATATGTAGATCATTATAATGTCATTATGTAAACTAAATTACTGGAATGATAACCTCCTTTTCAGTAACGATCTTGTTTTGAAAGCGAATTAATCAAAACAGACTCTTCATACAAAAAATCCCTATAAAAAAGTTTGATTTTCTCTTCTATTAAAAATAACTTTTCACCTTTGAATACGGTGTTTTTTCTAAATATCCCCTACTTCCACTTGTCATTTTTGCTATGCATAAAGCTTTCTAAATAGCCTCTTCTATCACTTCTACAGTCATCGTAAACAGATATGAAACTTCCTTACCATCTTCACGTAAAAAAGAATATTGTAAAGTTTCTGTAGCAATGGTATGAGGAATACGATGCGCTGTTGAAAAAGCAATCACAATATCCCCTCTCCTTAAAGTGTGAATTTCCTTACATTTTTCCATACAAATAAAAACACGCCTATAACAGCGTGTTTTATTGTTTCACATATACTTCAACAATAGGATTGTCTTTACGATCCGCATACAAACGAATATTCTCTTCGCTTGTATGATAAATACTTGCTAATAACATAACAGTTAATAAATTAGGAATTTTCCCATCACTCCCAAGTTTTCGTTCAAGTTCTTCTTTATATTCAAAATCTAAATCTCCTTGTATATATGTATACACTTCAAACCCATCCTTTAAATCACAAACGACTTGGTCAATAATATCTGCTCCTACTTGCTTTTCCATTTCACTACGAAGGGCATTCGTAAATTCATTCCAAGGAACTTCATATGTTTGAAATTGATCTTTAGGTTCCATACTTCCCACTCCTTTTTCATACACTTTCACCATATATTCCCCCTTTCTCGTAACAATTATGAAACTTAGGTCAATCGTACAAGCCGCACTTGTCCCGATGACATATCGTATTACTGTATATGGAAGGAGGCAAGAACATGCATTGTCAAAAATGTTACAATACTTGTCATCGTTATTTTGGTAAAGTTGTACGTATTGAAGATGTAGATGGTTATGTTCATATCGGTAAGATTGTTGATGTGACAAATGATTCTGTTTGGATTGAACCCTATAGATCATCTTTTGATACAGGATTTGGTTACCATGATGCATATGCAGGTGGTGGCTGTGATTTTTGTGGTGGTTTAGGTCAATGTAACCATTGTGGCTGTGGCTTTGATGGAGGCTTTGGTTTTGATGGAGGCTGTGGCTTTGATGGAGGCTGTAGAGGAGGATTTTGCGGAAGTGGTGCCGTTGAATTAGGTTTCGGATTTATTTTTGGTATTGCTTTAGCTGCATTATTTTTCATCTAATATACAAAGAAGTCGACTATATTTTTTAGTCAACTCCTTTTCAAAAATAATGAAATACAGTTATCCTATCATACGCGAATAAAGTGAAACTTTAATCAGCCCCCATCAATCAGGCCTTTACGGGTAAGGTAGGTTATCTCTCACCTAACTTCTGTGCTTTTGCTAAATTTTGAGGTGAGAATATTACTGCCCACAAATAGTAGGATAAATGAAGCAGATTTTTTAATCTGCTTTTTATTTTTCACAAATAAATACACGGTGCCCTAAAATATGTTGATACATTTGCAATACCTGTTCGTGCTGCACCCATGCATCGTACAATTCAGCCGGAATAAAATGTGACAGGTTCCATTCTGGCTGTTCCATTTGTCCTGCAATCGTTTCGGCAATCGTTCCTCCACCTACAATCGTTATCCTTTTAAAGTTTGTCGTTTGAAATAAATCAATCCATTCCTTTTCTGTGTGTAACTCCTTTATTCCGTAAAATTGTAGTATTTTCTCCTCTTCTTCTTTTGTTAAGTGCTTCTCAATTATCATTTCAATGACAACAAGTTTCCCGTTCTTTTGCAAGACACGATAACATTCAGGAATCAACTGTTCTTTGTTTGTAAAAGCAAGTACAGATTCACCTAATACAAGATCAAACTTCTCATTTAAAAACGGCAACTGTTCAGCAGTTCCTTTAATCAGTTCAATGGATAATTGTTCTTGTGACCATCTATTTTTTGCTTTTTGAATCATAATTTCATTATTTTCAACTGCTGTGACGTTATAACCATATTGTTTTTTCATATAAGCTGCTGTACGCCCTGTTCCGCATCCTATTTCAAGCACATTTGCTTCACGGTATAATGGTAACTGTGCCAATAACTGTTTTGTTAGCGTAAAACCACCAGGATGTGCGCTTCCAATTCCGTAATAAGCTAAAAAGTCAATGTATACATTCCGTTTCATAAGATTCTCCTTCTTTTTTCTAGAATACCTATATGCATAAACGTAATGTACTGTGCAAAAATAACGTACTATTTTCTCAAAGTAGCTCCCACATTACTCATAAAAAAAGCATTTCCAAGGTAAAGTAATTACCATTGGAAATGCTTTTTTTATTACTTGCTATCTTTCTCTGTTACATATGCCCACTTAAAGCTATACTCTGGGCTGATATTGTGTTTTACAATTCCTTTTACATTTGGTTGTAATACATAAGATCTACCTGATTGGAATAACGGCACTAGCGCTACATCTTCTTCAAGCAACAGTTTTTCAGCCTTCCCTAATTCTTCCCAGCGTTTCTTCGCATCTGCCATTAATTCTTTCTTCCCTTTATTAATTATTTCATCATATTTTGGATTTGAATAACTCATTTGGTTTTGAGAATTTGTTGATTCAAACATGTCTAAATATGTCATTGGATCTGCATAGTCTGGGTTCCAACCACCATATGAGAAATCATAATCTTGCTCAGATTCTAATTTTAATTTTTGTTTAAATGGCTGCATTTTAATGTTAACTGTTACACCTTTTAAATTTTTCTCAATTTGATCTTTTACATACTCACCAACTTTTTTTGCATTACTCGTATCATAGTTTAGGAATTCAAGTGTCACTTGATCTTTACCAAGCTCTTTCTTCGCTGCTTCCCAAGCCGCCGCTGCTTTTTTAGAATCTTGTTTTAAACCGTTTTTAAACGTTTCTTGAAAATCTTTACCGTCCGGTCCATTCGCTAATCCTTTTGGAACTAAGAAATCGGCAGGTTTGGAACCATCATTTAAAATTACATTTGCTAAATCCTTTTTGTTAATTGACAACGCAATTGCTTCACGTAATTTTTGGCTCTTTAGTGGTGTATCTTGACCAGCACGCTTTTGATTCAAGCGTAAGTAGAATGTACTTGGTTCCAGATATGTTCCAAATTCATCTTTCTTCGATTTATATTTATCAACAAACTCCCCAGTTAATAAAGAAAAGTCAATTTGACCACTATCATATAGATTCACACGAGTAGCTGCGTCTTTTACAACACTATAGTTAATTTCTTCTAGTTTCACATTCTTTTTATCCCAATAATTATCGTTTTTCTTTAACTTCCAACCCTCTTCATGCTTCCAGTCAGTTAGAACAAACGGCCCATTGTAAACTACCATATCAGATTCTAAACCGTATTTATCTCCTTTTTCTTTTACGAACTTTTCATTTAGTGGGTAATACGATACAAATGCCGTTAAGTTCAAGAAATATGGAACTGCGCTTTCCAGCTCAACTTCAAGTGTATAATCATCTACTGCTTTTGCACCTAAAGTAGATACTTCTGCTTTTCCTTTGTTAATTGCTTCTGCATTTTTAATATAATAAGCAATAAATGCGTATTCAGCAGCTGTCTTTGGATCTACTAACCGTTGCCATGCAAATACGAAATCTTTTGCTGTTACAGGATCTCCATTAGACCATTTTGCATCTTTACGAAGTTTAAATGTATACTTTTTTCCATCCTCACTTTTCGTACTTGATTCTGCCACAGCTGGGATTGGCTTATTATCTTTATCAAGGCGATATAACCCTTCCATTGTATTGCCTAAAATTTGTGACCCAAGAGTATCTGTATTTTTAGAAGTATCCATCGTTGGAATTTCGTTTGTTTCTGTACGATTTAGTACTTGTTTTGCTGCATATTTAATATCAGATTTCTTCTCTTCACCACTATTAGACGTTGTATTTGTCTTCTTATCCCCACCTGACCCCGAGCATGCCGATAACGCCATACTTACTGCTAAAACCGGTGCCACAACCGCTGTTAGTTTCTTGATCTTTTTCTTTTTCATTTGTGTACCCTCCCTAAATTATATGTACGATGCTACATTTGAGAGATTTTCTAATACTTATAATATTATCAGAAAATTCTTATTAATTAATATTCTACTATTTTTTTCGAGTTTGTAAAGTTATTTTTAAAAATTCCGAAAATAGTTTTTCTATAATAATGATTTACTTTTTAATAGCACAATTACAAGATTCTCCCCATCTACTATATGAGCACTAAAGCTTTCTTATTCATCTCTATTTTTTCGAATTATATATAACCTCCTTTCTCTCTATAAAGTGAAACTTTAATCAGTGTGGGTTTTCTTCATCCCCCACCTTCACTAACTTTTGTGGTAAGGGGTCTTATTGCCCTTTAATCCCTCACTGCCATTCTTAATCAATTTGAGATTATATTATCTTAAAAATTCATAAATACTACTTTTATTGTAGTATTTATGAATTTTTATCCTTTTAGCAATAAGACAAATTATAAACAAGATTCTTCCCATGAAAAAGCACCTCCAAAAGTAGTTGGCCTACTTCCGGAGGCGTTTTTCTAATTCCATATTATTTTCCGCCTTTTTCCTCTACATACGCCCACTTGAAGCTGTACTCTGGGCTGATATTATGTTTTACAATTCCTTTTACATTTGGTTTCATTACATACGCATTGCCTCTTTGATATAAAGGAATCATTGCTACGTCTTCTTCAAGCAATAATTTCTCTGCTTTTCCTAACACTTCCCAACGTTTTTTCGCATCAGACATTAATTCATTTCCTGCTTGTTTAACCATTTCATCATATTTTGGATTTGAATAGCTCATTTGGTTGTAAGAACTCTTTGTTTCAAACATATCGATAAATGTCATTGGATCTGCGTAGTCTGGACTCCATCCAGCATAAGAGATTTCATAGTCTTGTGCTGTCTCTAGTTTTAATTTTTGTTTAAACGGCTGAATTTTCGTATTAATCGTTACACCTTTTAAATTTTTCTCAATTTGGTCTTTTATATAATCAGCAACTTTTTTCGCTGTTCCATCATCATAACTTAACAATTCAATTGCCACTTGGTCTTTACCAAGCTCTTTTTTCGCTTCTTCCCATGCTGCAGCTGCTTTTTTTGTATCTTGTTTCAAACCATTTTTAAATGATTCTGTGAAGTCCTTATCGTCCGGTCCACTTGCAAGTCCTTTTGGTACTAATTGATCCGTTGGTTTGGATCCATTGTTTAAGATAACATTCGCTAAACCTTTTTTATCAATTGATAACGCAATTGCTTCACGTAATTTTTTACTTTTCAGCGGTGTATCTTGACCACCACGTTTTTCATTCAAACGTAAGAAGAAAGTGCTTGATTCTGCATACTCACCATATTCATCTCTCTTCGGTTTATATTTATCAACAAACTCTCCTGATAATAATGTAAAGTCAATTGCGTCAGTATCATATAAGTTCACTTTTGTAGCTACGTCTTTTACAACACTATAGTTTATTTCTTCAAGTTTCACAGTCTTTTTATCCCAATAATTATCGTTTTTCTTCAACTTCCAACCTTGCTCATGCTTCCATTCAGACATTACGAATGGTCCATTATATAAAACGGTATCCGCCTCTAAACCGAATTTATCTCCTTTTTCTTTCACAAACTTTTCATTTAACGGGTAATACGATGGGAATGCTGTTAAATTTAAGAAGTATGGAACTGGTTTTTCTAATTCCACTTCAAGGGTATAATCATCAACCGCTTTAGCACCTAATGTAGATATGTCTGCTTCTCCTTTATTAATTGCTTCTGCATTTTTAATATAGTAAGCAATAAACGCATATTCAGAAGCTGTGTTTTTATCAAGTAAGCGCTGCCATGCAAACACGAAATCTTTCGCTGTTACWGGATCWCCATTTGACCATTTTGCATCTTTACGAAGCTTAAATGTATATTTTTTACCATCCTCACTTTTCGTGCTAGATTCAGCTGCAGCTGGGATTGGTTTATTATCTTTATCAAGGCGATATAACCCTTCCATCGTATTCCCTAAAATTTGCGAACCAAGTGTATCTGTTGATTTTGAAGTATCCATTGTTGGAATCTCCTGATTTTCTGTACGATTTAATACTTGTTTTGCTGCATATTTAATATCAGATTTTTTCTCTTCACCACTATTAGACGTTGTACTTGTCTTCTTATCCCCACCTGATCCCGAGCATGCCGATAATGCCATACTCATTGCTAAAACTGGTGCTACAACCGCTGTTAACTTCTTCAACTTTTTCTTTTTCATTGTGTCCCCCCCTAATTATATGTACGATGATACCCTCGATAGATTTCTGATATATTAGCATTATCAGAAAATTCTTATTAGTTAATATTCTACTATTTTTTTATGTTTTGTAAAGTTATTTTTTTAAATCTCGAAAATATTTTCTACTATAATGATGGTATATTTTAGTCACACTACTTTACAAAATCTCTCCATTCACTATATGACAGCAATATCCTTCTTATCATTTATTTAAATTAATATGAAATTATTCATATTTAAATTTTGTATCAAACATCACCTCTAATATCTGAAGTCTCTTTAAACAAGATTCATTACATAGAAAAAAGCACCTCTAAAAGTAGATGTCCTACTTTTAGAAATGCTTTTCTATCTTTCTATTACTTTCCGTCTTTTTCAGTTACATAAGCCCACTTGAAGCTGTATTCTGGACTGATGTTATGTTTTACAACACCTTTTACGTTTGGTTTCATTACATACGATTTAGCACTTTGGTATAACGGTACAAGCGCTACATCTTCTTCAAGCAACAGTTTTTCTGCCTTTCCTAACTCTTCCCAACGTTTCTTCGCATCTGCCATTAACTCTGTTTTTCCTTTTTTGATGATTTCATCATATTTTGGATTTGAGTAACCCATTTGGTTTTGAGAATTTGTTGATTCAAACATATCTAAATATGTCATTGGATCCGCATAGTCTGGGTTCCAACCACCATATGAGAAATCATAATCTTGMTCWGATTCTAATTTTARTTTTTGYTTAAATGGYTGCAKTTTAATATTWACTGTTACACCTTTTAAGTTTTTCTCAATTTGGTCTTTTACATATTCTCCAACTTTTTTCGCATTACTTGTATCATAGTTCAAGAAYTCAAGTGTCACTTGATCTTTACCAAGCTCTTTCTTCGCTTCTTCCCAAGCTGTCGCTGCTTTTTTAGTGTCATTTTTCAGGCCAGTTTTAAACGTTTCTTGGAAATCTTTACCGTCTGGTCCGTTCGCTAATCCTTTTGGCACTAAGTAATCAGCAGGTTTAGAACCATCATTTAAGATTACATTCACTAAATCTTTTTTATTAATTGACAACGCAATTGCTTCACGTAATTTTTTGCTCTTTAGTGGTGTATCTTGGCCAGCACGTTTTTGATTTAAACGTAAGTAGAACGTACTTGGTTCTGAATATACTCCATATTCTTCTTTTTTATTTCTATATTTGTCAACAAACTCTCCAGCTAATAAAGTAAAGTCAATTTGGCCACTATCATATAAATTTACACGAGTTGCCATATCCTTTACAACACTATAGTTAACTTCGTCTAACTTCACACTCTTTTTGTCCCAGTAATTATCATTTTTCTTCAGCTTCCAGCCTTCTTCATGCTTCCAATCAGTTAGAACAAACGGTCCATTATAAACTACAGTGTCCGATTCTAAACCGAATTTATCTCCTTTTTCTTTTACAAACTTTTCATTTAGTGGATAGTACGATGGGAATGCCGTTAAGTTTAAGAAGTATGGAACTGCGCTTTCTAGTTCAACTTCGAGTGTGTAATCATCTATCGCTTTTGCACCTAGTGTAGACACTTCCGCTTTTCCTTTGTTAATTGCTTCTGCATTTTTAATATAATAAGCAATAAATGAGTACTCTGCAGCTGTCTTTGGATCTAACAAACGTTGCCATGCAAATACGAAATCTTTTGCTGTTACTGGGTCACCGTTTGACCATTTTGCGTCTTTACGAAGTTTAAATGTATATTTTTTGCCATCCTCACTTTTCGTGCTTGATTCAGCTGCAGCTGGGATTGGCTTATTATCTTTATCAAGACGATATAACCCTTCCATTGTATTCCCTAGAATTTGTGATCCAAGAGTATCTGTACTTTTGGAAGTATCCATCGTTGGAATTTCGTTTGTTTCTGTACGATTCAGTACTTGCTTTGCCGCTAATTTAGCATCCGATTTGCTATCACTTCCGCTTGAATTCGTACTTGTTTTTTTGTCTCCACCTGTAGAACATGCTGTTAATGCCATACTCATTGCTAAAACTGGTGCTACGACTGCTGTTAGTTTTTTCATCTTTTTCTTTTTCACTTTTTGTACCCTCCCTAATTTCCTGTACGTTTCTAGATTAAGAAATTTCTGATAATTCTGTTTTTCTTTATATTCTTATCAAAAGATTCCTATTAACTATTATTCTACTAATTTTTTGTTTTTTGTAAAGTATTATTATTAAAAATTTTGTAAAAATTATTTTATTGCAGTAATATTCATAAACATTCTATCACGTTGATATAGAGTTTTCTTGTATTACTATATGCATTTGATTTTTCTTCTATTTATTCCAATTGTAAAGAAAACTCTTCTGAATTATTCTTAATAAATAATATATAATTCTGGTAAATCCTTTCTTGACAAAATAAAAAAAGTCAGCTTTACTGACCTTTTTATCCGGCTATTTTTTCTTTTTGCATACCTATTAGCATCTGTTTATCTTTCCCCTCGTTAAATTCATTTTCGCTTTTCGCAACAACTACAGTTGCAATACCATTACCAATTAAAGCGCGCGTTTCTGACAGAAAACGATCTCCCCCTAATAGAAGAGCTAATCCTTCTAACGGAATAACATGCATCGCTGATAAAGTTGATGCCAATACATAAAGCCCTCTCCAGTTACAGCGTCTTCCCCTTTTGAAGTAACTAACAAAATAGCTATTATTGTTAATTGTTGACCAAGCGAAAGATCGACGTAAAAACCTTCACTGTATCATTCAAACAAAAAAGCAGATATTTATAATGATCTGCTTTACTAAAAAATATTTTATATTATGTTTTTCATATACTTTAACTCTCCCCATCTTCTTTTTTAATTTGCTGTTCACTTAATCCAAGATGTACTCGAAGTATATTACTAAGTTCTCTCAAACTCTTTGTATCTGGATTATAATAATAGACTCGTTCACCTTTCGGCCCATTCGGTAAATACAAATCATCTCCAGCTAATTGAATTTTCTCAATTGAAGCATTTAATCCATATTTATAAAACGACAGCATATCAGCCAAAGCTAAGTTTGTCTTAAACTCACCATCTACAGCATCAATCATCTTTCCTATTTTCGTAACAGATCCTGCACTTTTTAATTTTGTTAAGATCGCTTCAATGACAAGCTGCTGACGCTGTCCTCTCATAGCATCACTATCGATATGACGTGTTCTTGCAAGAGCAAGTGCTTGTTCACCAGTTAATGTTTGCATTCCTTTTTTCAAATGAATAGCCTCCGGTTCATCTTTACTATTTTGTTCAGAAAACTCAATTGGAACATCTATTTCAATACCACCCAAATCATCAACAATTTTTATAAATGAATTAAAATTGAATTTCACAAAATAATCAACTGGTACATGTAATAATTTTTCTACCGCTTCAACAGACGCTTGCGGTCCTCCATCCTTTCCGTTCTTTACAAAGCCTCTACCATATGCATGTGTTATTTTATCCTTTTTCTTTTCGATTGGAACATATGTATACGTATCACGTGGTATGCTTATTAACTTGACTGTCTTATCATCCTTATTAAAAGTAGCTAGTAATAATGCATCTGTATGAAATGCACCATTATATTCTTTTTGACGCTCTTGATTTTCATCAATGCCCATAATTAAAAGAGAAACATTATTTGTTATTGGCTTTACAACTTCCTCACGCAAATCAGATTTCTCACCACGTGCTAGACTGAGAGAAGCTTTTTGTACCGCATTTGAAGTTTTATTATACAGATACGCACCATATCCTATTCCAACAGCTAACAACACCCCTGCAAATATCCCTATTACTTTTCTTTTTTTATATTTTTTCTTATTCTTTTTTTCACGTGAAGGTAAATTCTTCTCCATATTAGTTCCCCCCATATTTATTATTCTATACGAATTAAAAACTATCAAAATAACAAGATCATTATTTATTCAATACATTTTTCAATTTTTCGTATGAAGAAACATCTTTTTGAAATACGTTTTCATCAATCCCTTTGTTTATTTGTATCTTTTCCGTAGTAATAGAATACTGGATCATTCCATTATGAAAACTAAGAAAATTCAACATAATCCCCGTATTTTTTTCTACAATCATTTCGAATTTTCCTCGTAAGTCTTCAGATGTACTTAAAGGCATCTCTATGTTTATAACACCCTCTATTTTATAACAGTCTAATCCAAGATACTTTATTTCTTTAAAATTCCAATCTTTATATCGAATTAACAAATTTGCAAACTCCGATTGAATACTATATTTTGCTAGTCCGACATATTCATCATCATACCGCTTTTTCTCTCCCACTTTATTAAATGCTCTTTCAGTAGGTGTTAGTTTTAGTAACTCTATATTTCTAGGTTCTGACTTCCATCTCACTTCTTTATATGTATAATCTTTATCATTAAACTCTTGTTTTTTCCCTTGGTTATATAAAACTGTCATTTTTTTTGACTGACGATCCTCTTTAGAAGAAATCCCTCTCTGATTCCTTGTATCAATTGCGTACTTATAAGTAGTAATT
>NZ_JBFTMC010000089.1:0-18698 GCF_056396765.1 Bacillus sp. 05T22 | reverse complement strand
AAGAAACGTGTGCGTTCTATGTTAGGATTCAAGTCATATGAAACAGCCACTTCTATATTGAGTGGCGTTGAAACCATGCATATGATGAAAAAAGGACAACTTCACCCACAGGTGAAGTCTGCCCAAAATGAAGTTAGGTTCATACATAAATTGTTTGGAATTGCATCATAATCTGCCATTGAACAGTCTATGTAGRTTTCTATGTCTCTATCAAATGATTTTTGCACCAGAACCAAAAATGTTAATATGAATATTTTTGATAATGAAAAAGTTATCTTAATTGGTGAAAGTGGTTCAGGAAAAACTACATTTTCAAAATTATTAAACAAACTATATCAAACTAACTCATCGCAAATATATATTAATGGTATTGATATTAATGAGATTAATGATAATAGCTTAAGAAAAGAAATTATTTATTTAAATGAAACTCCATTTCTTTTCAAAGATACAATTAAAGAGAATTTATGTATGGGAGAATATTTTACTGAAGATGAAATAATAAAGGCTTGTAAAATCGCACACATTTATGATGTAATCACTTCACTTCCCAAAGGAGCTAATTTTGTAATAAATGATAGTAATTCCAATTTGTCTACTGGACAAAAACAGCGATTATGTCTTGCTAGAGCAATTCTCCATAAACCAAGTGTTTTAATTTTAGATGAATCGCTTAGTAATGTGGATCCTGATAACTTCATGAAAATTTATGATGCTTTATTAGATTTAAATGCGATAGTAATTTTTATTACACATAATCCTGAGCATATAACAAAATATGATAAGAAATTTATTTTTAAAGAAAAGTCTATCTTCGAAATGCAAAAAGAATCTGTGAAACAATTAAATTAGGGGTGAAGGAAATGTCAAAAAAAATCTTGTTTTCCACTTTCGTTATTCTGCTAAGTATAGGTTCTCTCTTCTTTATATTTACTTCAAAAGACTTAGATAAACCTAATTATACCAATATTAATATGAAAGAATATAAAAATAAATTAAACGCGAAAGATAATTTTTATATTTACGTATACAAAACTAGCTGTACAGCATGCCAAACTACAAAGCCATTCTTAAATGAAGTGATTAAAGAAGAAGAAATAAAGGTATTTGCTATAAATATGGAGTCTGATGAAAATATGGATATTGATTTTTTGAAAAATGAAAATATACAAAAAACTCCAACCTTACTACATTATAAAAAGGGGGAAGAAATAAATCGTGTAGAGGGGCTTCAATCTAAGGCTGGATTAAAGAAATTTTTAGTGGAATAAAATTAAATTGATTTTTACAAAGGAGTAAATATATGGTGTATTTTTCTTTTCTTGTTTCAATCGTAGCAACGATAGGGAGTTTATATTTTAGTGAAGTAAAGGGCTACGTTCCTTGCAGTCTATGTTGGTATCAAAGAATTTTAATGTACCCAATTCCCTTGTTAATTTTTATTTCAATACTAACTAACGATAAAAATATAAAATATTACCTTCGTTGTTTTTCAGGGATAGGCATAATTATTTCTTCTTACCATAATTTTATTCAATTTACTCACCACAAAAGTAACTTTTGTGGTGTTACAAGTAGCTGTTTAACAATCTATGAAAAATGGGGAGGATTTATAACAATTCCGCTTATGTCTCTAACAGCATTCATAATAATATTTGTTTTATCATTTTTTATAAACAAGAATATAGGTGAGAACTATTAAGATACAAGGAATAATGCATAGAAAAATTTTGATGCTGTTGCAAATTTTTTGAAAAAGCGTTTGGCTGCTTGTTTATCTCTTGATTTACTTAGATAAAAATCAATGGTATTCCCTTCTGAATCAATGGCACGATATACATACATCCATTGCCCTTTCACTTTAATATAAGTTTCATCGACTCTCCATGAATCATTTGTTGTTTTAAGATGATGTCGTACTTTCTCTTCTAATTGAGGTCCATATTGGTGAACCCATCGCATAATCGTTGTGTGAGCTATGGATAAGCCTGGTTCCTTCATCATTTCCACCAGGTTACGGAAGCTCAAATTGTACCGTAGGTACCACTTTACTGTTAATAAGATTAGCTCCGGCTGATAATGCTTCCATTTAAACAAATTTTCCTTTTCCATATCAATCACACACCTTTTTCTAGAGTAATTCTATCAGTATGTCCAAGTTTAGGAGATTACTTGCAAAAGTTTTAGAGTTTTTGCACCAGAACCAAAAAATAGAACATGGTTTATATACGACGTCTCTTTTCAATAATTAAATAGTATATCTTATTGATTTATCAAAAAGAATGCTGGAATCCCGGGATTCTTTTTGTATTTTTAAAGTAAACTTCTATCTAAAAGTTTACTTTAAAAATACACTTTAAAATGTCAAATAAAGTATGTTTTTTGCTTATAAAATAGAAAGTGATTTGTTATTATATAGAAAATATTGAATATTTGTAATATAATTATTAAGTTATGTATTTATAGAAACTTAAGGGAGATGACTATGGAGTTTATTACTTTTAAAGTAATTTGTATCTTTTTATTTTTAATGCTTATGACTTCTATAGAAGTTTTAGGATATGGAGTTCGACTTGTTGGAGCGAAATTAGCTTTAGTTGCATCGGCTTTTGCTATATATAATATTATGTCTTTAATTGCTCGATTTTCTAATATGTTTCAACAACCATTTACTGCTTCTTTGGTTGATAGTGCAGCAAAAAATGGTGGGTTAGAATTATTAATTAAACAATTTAGATTTTTGTTATTAGGTTCTACTATGGGAGTAATACTTGGAGGGTTATTAGTGCCATTTTTTATGAATGTTTTTTCTAAAGCGCTTGTACCTTTATCAAAAGATGGTTCGTTTTTAAACATGTTCAAATTAATAAATAGTACCAATTTGAAAAGAATGAAAAACTATTTTGTTTTAGTAAATAAAAATAATTTGGAAGGGGTAAATTTTAAAAATATATCAATTAAATTATTTGTTATTAATACAATTGTTTCTGCCGTATTTACAGTAGGTGTTATGTCTGCGTTGTATGCAACTTTATTAATTCCTGATTATGATAAAGCAGCGATGTCTTCATCTAATATTATTACTGGAGTAGCTACGATACTATTAACACTTCTTATTGATCCTAAATTATCTTTTTTAACTGACAAAGTTGTACAAGACAATCGTAGTTATTGGGAACTTAAGAATTTCACATTTATGATATTAATTTCGAGATTATTAGGTACATTAGTTGCTCAGGTTATATTAGTTCCAGGTGCATATTATATAGCATGGTTTGCTAAATTTATTTCTTAAAAGTTTTATATGAAAATAAAAACAGAAGTAAATAAATAATAAAAAGTTTACATTCGATTTTCAAAAGTTTAATTTGCTTACTTTTACTCTTTTTAAGTGCGATATGAATTATATTTATTATTGGCCAGCACCCAGGAAGCGAAGGCCTCGATGCCATGCACGACTGCTTTGGTACGTATGGAATGAAATAAATCAAAATTGTGCTCAGCACGGGGAAGTTCGACGTAAACAACTGGATTAGTTGAGGAATTGATCAGATGCTTCGCGAATAATCGGGCAGCTTCCACGGGCACGAACCTGTCCTGATCACCCGCCAAGAAGAATGGCGGCAGTGACCGACGTGTTCACACACTTAAAACCCGGTTGGAAAGTGGGAGAATTGGGCGTGAGGGCAGCTATCGCGGCGAAGTGGCCACACGTCGAATTACCCGCCAAAAATATCGTCGTCGGGTCGGCGCCGTACTCGTATCCGTGCTCGCGTACCCAGGCGATCACTATCTTAATGTCAATCAAGTGGTCGGGAAATCTTGCTGCCGGACTTAGGCGGTAGTTCGCGCTGATGCACACCTACCCCTGGCCCGCAAGCTGGTAAATGAGAGGAAGAGATTGGCTGTTCTTCCTTCCGCTAACATATCCCCCACCGTGCAGATGCACCAACGTGGGGCAGCCCGTCGGATGGGAGCGATGGCGATAAACATCGAGTAGATTTCTCACACCTGCATTACCGTAGCTGATGTTCGCACTCTGCTCGACATCGTATCGTCGTTTTAATAATGGTCCGAGTAAAGCTGTAGTAACAAGTTTCTTCTGCAACCAACCCTCAATCTTAGGGCTAATAGAAGCGCGCCACCCTTCTTCAAGGCTATCGTCCAAGGTGCGATTGAGCTTGTAACCCCTGATTGATTATCACCACGAGTCCTACCACCGTCAAAACTGTTAATCCAAAGGCCAACCATGTTGAGCCAATCAACCAGAAAAGTGCAAGGAATGGCAGTTCATTGATAACGCTAAAGTAAGAACCTAAAGGGTTCTGTTGCAAAGTTTCCGAAGACATAAAGAGATGGGGAATATTGCGGACCAGTTTTATGAAACTATTAATAATTCATGTAATGCGTTATACGCCGAAAAAACGAAGTTTGGTTGAAGACTTCGCTTTTGCTTGTATATGGCATGAACAGTTTCTATACCTTTAATAGTACGTGAGGCATGGCGCAGACTTTGAAAGCCTAAGGAACGGGAAAATCGACGTTTCACATGTCGATGATATTATTGAGGTACTTTATTGTACGATGAAAGGGATTTTTGTAAAGACCTATCACCTTTAATTTTTTGAATGCGGAAGCTAAAGAAGGAGCCTTATCTGTCGTCAGAACCGTTGGTTCTCCAAAAGTTCGAGCGAGTCTTTTCAAAAAAGCATATGCTGCTTGTTTGTCTCGTTTTTGACGAAGTTGAATATCAAGTGTTTGTCCCTCTTTATCAATTGCTCGATATAAATAACACCATTTCCCTTTGACTTTTATATAGGTTTCATCCAGTTTCCAAGATAAGTGTACGTTATTCTTTTTCTTCTTCCATATTTGATAGATCAAGTTACCATATTCATGAACCCAGCGCATGATGGTTGTAGGATGAACTGAAACACCACGTTCTTTTAAGATTTCAGATACATCACGATAGCTTAAAGAAAAACGACAGTAATAGCCAACGGCTATTAGAATAATATCTTGTTTGAACTGCTTTCCTTTAAAATATCCCATCTATGATTCTCCTCACTCTATTTTGCAAAAGGTTAGCTTACTTTTAAAAACTTTGCACCAGAACCTTTTATCAACCTATTTTATAAAGATACAGGAGAGTAAAAGTCAATAATATTAACATTTTTGCACCAGAACCAGTTATTACAACAATTAGCAATTAAAAGAGGATGCTCAACACGGAAAATGGCATATACGGTACTATATTTCATGTTGCAAGCAAAGTAAAAGAACCCTACACAAAGCAGGATTCCTTTACCAGGTAATTCTGTTGGCAAATGAGCTTTCACCATAAGGAATTGAGTCTCTGACCACTCAATTCCTTTTTTATGTTATAACAATCTGTAATTAGATTTCAAGAAAAAATATATAATGAGTATGAATTTTTATAAAAGAATTCTATTTTGTTTTTTCATGAATCTAAAAATCAAATCATCTAATTCTTGGCTTAATAACAGTACTTTTTCATGATTCATACCATATTTGATAGCAAGTTGAACTAATTCATTCTTTTTGTCTTCTATCAAACGATGCAACAGTGTTAATTCCATTTACAAACTCCTTTATACATAGCGTTTTAATAAGAAAAATATTCAAATAAAAAAACAAGACCGTTAACGACAGTCTTGTCTTAAATGTTCCAATTCAAGTGAATAACTCTAATAAAGAGGATACACTAAAAATTATTTTATTTAAATAGAAAAACCCTAAAAAATTGAATAAATATCATTTTTTACTAGTACAAAACCTATTTTTTAGGTATTCTGTACAACTTCCTTACACACATCAACAACAACCGTCACATAAATATGTCTAGGTTTTATCTTCTTTGCAGCTTGATAGGCTGCATATCCAGATAATACTTGATATCGTTTCGAATTCTCTGCTTGTTTAACAATAATCTTTTCTGAAAACTCTTTCTTACCCTCGTAGTATTGAATTTGTTTTTCAATTTCTTCCTCTTCAACACTTGCTTTTTGCGTATCTGATAATGCTCTGATTCTATCCATCCGCATTTCTGTAGTTGGATGGAACACTCGAAATGTATTCTCTTTGATAATAATGTGAGAGGTAAATTTTGAAGGAAAACAAGTTCCTCCTGCGCTTAGTCTTACTTTATATATAGTGCCGTCGTTTGAAACATAGATTTTTCTATATACTTGTTTCGTTTCCCATGACCAATATATACGATATGTTTCCTCATGCTTTACAAGTGCGAATTGAGCACAAAACTCTTGAAAATATGATAGCATTTCCTGTTCCGTAGAAAATAAATTATTTTGAAGTAGCTCTTGTTGCAACTCACCTTTCACTTCTCTAATTAAAAATGTTGCTCCATTCTTGCAATCTGGACAAACAATCCCCATTTTGGATTGTATTTTTTTGATAGACACTACCCGCTTATCACAACGTTGACCACACTTTTGACAAACTCCATCGTATTTTGCATGTAGTTGTTCTATACGTTTGGATACAGTGGATTTAGTTTTTGAAGCTATTCTTGTTGTTTTTTCCTCACGTATTTCAGCTTCTTTTTCTTCCTGTTTCTGTTGTAAATGAGAGCGATATGTAATATGGGCAGGAGCGAAAGTATACACCTCTTCAGGAGTATGGTCCATTGTTCCTTCCATTATAATTTCATTTGCATCAGCTAACGAATCCCCTGCCTCTGCGATCATCTGTAATAATTGGTTCCATTGTTCTGGACGAATTAGTGCAGTTACTTTAACTGACCGTTCTTCTTTATTAATAGATGTCATTTGCTTCGTAACATCATGGAATTCTATTGCAAATAGATATTCCGGGTCATGAGCTAAATGACGAATATGAGAAGGTTGACCTTTCACTGTAAGTTGAATCATCCTGTTCTCCTCCTGTTATGTTTTATTCCGGTGATAGTCTGCATACCCTTATTAGATTTTTACATTACTTTTGTACTCATAAAAGAATCTGGATGATTCGATTCACCGTTTCATTATGAACCTGATACAATTTTTCAGCTCCTTTCCGCCTACTGCACACGACATCCAAACTCTTTAATATTGTTAAGTGTTGCGAAATCGTAGATTTAGGAACCTCGAGTATGTGAAATAATTCTGTAACGGTACACTGTCTACTTTGTATGAGTACATGCAACAACCTAAGTCGAATTGGATGAGCAAGTACCTTTAAAAGTGCCGCTTCTTTTTTCAATTCGTCCAACTTACGTATACCTCCTTCTTTCCCTGTTAACAGAATTAGATATGTTAAATGTGAACATATAATATATGTAGCATTCATTATATGGCGTATACAATTATCTTATCATATGCATGTCAGAAAATTCTGAGTACTCATCTTGAGAAAGTGGTTTTTATATAATTAGACAACATTTGAAATTGCATATTAGACAATCCGAACTGAATATTCTTTACCAATGTAATTATCAAAGTAAATATCAAGTTTATAACCAAAGAATCTATCATGGTAGCACTATCAAAAGAAATGACTCATTTCTGTATGTTTGTAGGCGTTTTTGAGTTGTGTTTATAAAGGGAGGAAAGGTAATGAACAGCAAGATGGCAACAGAAGAATCATGTGAGTATTGTAAATGTCTTTTATCGGCTTGGTTGTTTTGGGAGTATCGGGGAAAGAAATATTGCTCTGAATCTTGCGCACATTTTGATAAACATTAAAGGAGCTAAGACTATGTTCTCTAAAAAAGAGGTAATCCCATTTCGTTCATTTATGGATCAGTCTTATAAAAGAAAAAAATCTGTACATTTATACAGTATTGGCGCAATCAGTCCATTTTCCTTTTTTCATATGTCACAACCTATTGCGAATACGTATATGGCGCTTGGCATCTTAGGAGGCGTGACAATTGGCGCTGTATTGTTGGAAAAATACCTGGTACGAAATAATCATGTTTTTTCAGCAAAGCTCGTTTCAGACGGTCTATATTATGGGATGAAGCTTGGTGGAATGGGATTGATTGGTTATGTATTGATTCGTATTTTCATCATGCTATAGGGGGGAGAAACAGTGAAAGAGTGGTTAAAAAAGCGAAAATATAGATATCAATTAGAGGAGGTATTCAAGAAAGCAAAGCTATTTGAGGAACATGTCACAAGGGGTGGGAAAATACCTATATACCCTAAAATTCATGATGTGTTTGAAGAAAAAGAAAGTGTACGATACACTTTCACCTTGCCTAATGGCGTAGATCCAGCTCAAATTCAAAAGAAATGGTTTTGTTTTCAACAGATATTAGGGAAAAACCTTATGATTGAGGGAGATATTAAGAAGTTTGTACTCCATGTGTTTCATTCTCATGCTGGATTAAAGCAATATAATTATCGTTATAAACAATGGTTACCATTATTGAAGAGCTGTCGTCTTCCGATAGTAGTAGGAAGAGATCAATTCAGCAAACAGATTGTATATGATATGGTAAATGCGAATACACCACATTTACTGATTGCTGGGGAAACAGGAAGCGGAAAAAGTAGCATGGTACGTGTTGTTTTGTCTACATTGATACAATACATGTCACCAGAGCGGCTTCATTTGTACTTAGGAGATCTCAAGAATTCAGAATTTCATTTTTTGCGAAGAGTGAAACATGTAAAAGCAGTTTGTATGGAAGAGCATGAAATGGCAAACATGTTATCAAAACTATGGAAAGAAATATTGCATAGAAGGAAGTTAATGGAGGAATATGAACTGGGGCATATCGATGAATACAATCAAATAACGACTAAGGAACAACTTCCCTATATTTTGGTCGCGATTGATGAAGTAGGAATGCTACAAGATGAAAAGGAATGTATCACCACGATAGAAAAAATATCAGCTGTTGGTCGATCACTTGGCATCTTTCTGATGTTAAGTATGCAACGTCCAGACGCAAAAATACTGGATGGTAAATTAAAGCTCAATATGACTGTACGAATGGGCTTCAAATGTGCGGATGCGATTAATAGTAACATTGTAGGAACGCCGGAATCAGAAAACCTAGAACAATCTGGTCAAATGATTTTGAAGTTGGATGGTTTACGCAAGGTGCAAGCTCCTTTCTTAGCTTTAGATCGAGCGAAAGAGATTATAGAGCCGTATCGTTTATCCAAAGAACAAAGTGCTGTAAATGAAGACCTGGCGAGCAAAACACAAGAAGTATTTGGAGTGTTGGAAGATGACAACGAATAGAGATAAACAGATTCTAAGCCATTTACAACAGTTCCGCTGCATGTCACGAGATGATATTATTGATCTTCATTTTAAACATTTAAAGAACGCGGTAACTTGCTGTAACACCGTCATGAAACGCTTATGTCGTGAAGAATACGTTGATGTAGACACTTCACAGCGTCCATATATATATTTCCCCTATCCAAGTCCTATCCGTAAAAATAGCCAAAAGATCCGGCATTTTTTAGCCATTTTAGATGTGTATAAACAATTATTAAAGGTAGAAAAACCGAAAGTATTCCAGGTAGAACCGAAATATAAAAAAGGATATATGGAACCAGATATCTTTACGATTTGGCGAAAAAGTCCATTCTGTGTTGAAGTACAGAAATCAATTTATAGCAAGGCTGTTATGCAAACCAAAATAAATCGATATGAAGCCTATTTTCGTAGCATGGAGTGGCAAAAAGAATCCTGGCAGCCCAAACACACCACTGTATTTCCTTCCCTTCTCATTCTCACAGACTCTCAATATCCTATCTCAAGCTCTAATTTCCGTATTTTTCAAGCCTCTTCTATACAGCATTTTCTTGAACAAGTGAAACCAAAGGCAAAACCAATTTCTGTGCAAGTTGGATCATCAAGAAAACAATTGTAATAGTAAAGAAAAGCACAAGATCTTATTTCTTGTGCTTTTTACATGTCCCAGAAGTCATTTATTTTTGCATGAGGATCAACTTTTCTTATAGCATTTAATATTTTTCTCATAATCTCTGGCTTTGGTATATAAGAGGTGTCTCTACATGCCTTACTTACAGTTTTAGCGGACACTTTAGATTTTTTAGCCAACTCTTGTTGTTCAATACCTTGACGATCTAACCATTTTTTTAGATTGGTTCTTTTATGGCGAAAAAACATTTTCCTCACTCCCATACCCATGATTTTTTATTTACAATTATGGACAGGAAAATGAACCTATATACACTTCAATTTACCTTAGGGTTATGAGGGATATGAAAAAATGAGATTCATAGATTATTCACACGAACGATTTATTGATATTTTTGCCTGGAATGAGGTATACATACAATGCAAAGATTTGACTTACGCATCATACAACAAATCTTTGCAAAGCGGTTTCCAAAAAAAATCCGACACACTCCATTCATTGTTAGTAGAGGCAATGGCACATTTATTTTACTTGTATAAAGAAGATTCAACAGAAAGTGGGATGAAATAAACAAATAATGGCCATTCTAATTCTGGTTAGTTATCTTAAAACATTTGATGGAGTGAAAAATATGATTGGCTTATTAGTAGTTTTAGGATGTACACTTTTGTTTTTCTTTTTAGCTCAAATTACAACATCTTCATCCACATACCATCCAAATCATGATTTACAAAGGCAAAAATGTGCCAATAAACTAGAAAAACGCGTATATGATGCATTGCGTTATAAAGGATATCATCCAATTGTGCAGTATAAAGTATCAAATACACGTTATAAATTAGATTTTGCTTTCTTTTCCCCATTTGGTGTAAAAATCGATTTAGAAGTTGATGGACCATTCCATCGGACACCAGAAGGAATAAAACGGGATCGAACACGTGATAAATATATGAAAGCAAATGGATGGAAAATCATTCGCATCACAGATATTGAATTAAAGAACGATTTCGAAAAACAGATATTATTAGTTGAAGCCACATTAAATGAAAATGAGATATATCCATCTAAAAAAGAGACATTTGTTTTATCGGAACAAGAATAAACGTCATTTAATTTTTATTTAAACTACAAACCATATATAAATTCCCACTAGAAGTTAGTACAATGGTACTATAGTACAAGTGTAGCAACACTATAGTGGAGGTGATGATATGGAGAAGAATGATGATGTTGTAAGTGAAGTGCATTTGAAAACAATAGATGTCTCCCGTATCACCAATTTAGCGGAAAGTACAATTAGAAAATATAGTTTAGAATTAGAAAAACAAGGGTATCAGTTCAATAAAGATGGCGATACACGACTGTATCACGCGGATGATGTGACGGTTTTTAATACTTTGAAGGAGATTAGAGAAAAAACAAAGGTTTCTTTGAGTCATGCTGTCACTGTGTTGATGACACAGCAGAATCGTGCGATGCAGGGTGTGGCGGCTTCGGAGGTTGCTGTGACAAGAGTTCATAGTGAAGAAGAGCGACACGCGCTACAAGTTGTAACGCAGGAAATGCAAGGTTTTTTCGAAGATATAAGAACTGAATTTATAAGTTTTCGAAAAGAACTTGAGATGGAACGTCAAAGTAACGAACTTGTTCGGAAAGATCTCAAAACAGAGCGCAAACGGAACCAGGATTTAGAAGAAAAACTGGATGGTATTATGGCAGAATTAGAAAAGCTTAATGCTAAAACAGATAGTTCTAATACCGAACCCAAAAGGAAGAAGTTATTTGGGCTATTTTAAACTTATACAAAACAAAAAGAGTTGCTTTTATATAAGCAACTCTTTTTGTTTGAATCCATTATGCATATGGATCATCGTCTAAATCATCTAGAGACCCCCAGGATTTCTCTTCTTGTTCTTCAGGGGCTTCCCCAGGCTTCGCTATTTCTTTCTTTGTTTCGACATGTGTTTGATCTAAGGTAGATGAATGAATAGGCTGTGACTCTTCATCTTGCTTTGTTGGTCCTGTCGTTAAAGGTTTTGTTTCAGCATCTAATGAAAAAGTATATTTGCGCGGTAGAATTTCCGCTACGTCTGTATCGCCAATTTGCTTGTGAAGTTGTTGCGCCGCATACAAAAAGAACATTGTTAAATCGCTCTGTTTGTTAATAAAATCGATCATTTCTGGTGAAATGTCTTTCTTAATATAGACATTTGCTCTGTCTCCAGCTTTATATACTTTTCGAGCCATTATTTTTCACCAGTAGCAGCAATTAACGCTTTTTCTTTTAACGCATCAAAGCGTGGCGAACAAGTGTATACAAGTAACCCGCGAGAGTTTACGAACAGCGGATCTTTTAAGAAAACAACATTCGTTAAGCGTCCTTTTTGTTCTAAAATTTGCTGTAAGCTTTCTTTTACGATTGCGGCACCACCACCATAAATAAATACATATGGATCATCTTTCATATCGTCGATTTTGTTAATAATATCAGTTGCAATTCGATTCGCTAAACCTAATAATGCACCGCGTGATGCTTCTTTTAAGCGAGTATGGCGAGGATGTTCTGAATCTAAATAAATAGCATTAAATTCAGCAATACTATCAATTGTTTTTTGTTTGTTGTTTAAATTCCAAACCTTGATAATATCTAGTAAGGTTTCTTTGACACCATATGGTAAACCTCTACTCATTTTATGTTTAAAGCTGACACCTTGGGAAACTACTTCTTCTGTAGTACCGGCACCAATATCAAAAGATAATAATGTTTTGTCAACAAAGTCAGTTTCTACAATTTTATCTTCTCCAACTTCTACTTTGCGTTTGATCGTTTTCCCCTTTTCATCATACACAATTCCCCATGCTCCAGCGGCACCCTCTGGCAAGCATTTGCAATATTCAACTTGAATATTAATTATTACTTCACGTCCGCTTGGGTGGTGGAATTTTACCGTATGATGATTCATATAGCGTTGTGCAAATTCTTCTGCTGTTTTAGGTGTGATTGTTGCAACAGGTAATGCAACAGAAAGATCAAAAGTTACATCAATTTTATTTTTATTTGGTTGCTTTTTCATTGCACTAACTGCTAGACCAGCCAGTGTTACCAGGACTACAAGATCATCCTTTGATTTGTCGGATTTCTTTTCCATTTCAATTCCCTTAATGTTTTCATCAATTACCTTTTGACCAATGACATAACGCATATTATTTACTGATAAGGCAGGTGATGAAATAGTTACATCAATATTATTTTCTAATTCCTCAACTGAAATATCTTCCTCACTTAAAATGTTTGTAGCTTCTCCAATGTGATGTGCATAGATACTTGATATAAATAAAGGTTCTTGCCCTAAAACCGCTAATTTTAAACCGCTGTTCCCCGCGTCTGCACCAGCTTTTAAAATTGTCATATATAAAACCTCCCAAAAGATTTTTTATTATTTACTAAGTCAATTCCATTATATGCTAAATATGACGAAAAAGTCAATACAATTACAGACAAATAAATAAAACTTAATACAAGTCAATACAAAAATACCTGCAAAATCTCATAGAAAGTATTAAAATACCAGCAATTTTTATATTGATAAGTATTAACTTGTATTCATTTGTATTGACTCACATTCACTTTCCCATGAATGATATATAAAAGGGGTACCGCCACATGCCCATCAACCTAAGATTAAGTAAAAGTCCGTTCAACTAGATTTTTTCTGTTTTCTAAAGAGGTGATATCAGCTATCTAAAAATCTGCATACCAAATAAACCCTAACGGGTTTCATTTTTTTAATTAAGCTACATGATTATGAGTAACGAAACAAGTGTATATGACACCCAATATATCAAAGACTGTTTTCTTCTCATATCGATGAGATTTCCTTCTTGTGCTCTTTAGATGCTAAGTCCTTTTGTCTACGTTTCATTTGCGTTTCAGTTAATTTATACAGAATAAGTCTTGCAGGAAGTTTTTGATACATTCCAATATAAATCTCAGGAATCTCATATGTTTCACCAGACTGTAATTGGTCAATAAATTGCTCCATATCTAGTTGGACGTACTCAGAGTGTTTTTTTATTGTTCCATTTTGAAAGTATTCAGGCTCTCTATTCTTCTGATATATACGAGTATTGAGCTTTAATCGAGAAATAAAATAAGCACCACACTCGTCTATCGTATGCAGATCTTTCAAATCAAAATATCCTAAATCACGTATACATACATCGTGCGGTTGAAGAGACGTTAAGCAAGTAGAACCATAATTTTTATCATTGTGCTTTCCAGACCCTACATGAACATGTAAAAACTGACCACTAAGTAAATCGTACTCTAGTTGAATTTTCACACCAGCACTATGACCACTACCTCCTGAACCTTGATATGTAGAAGCAAATTTATCTGGAATCTGAAAATGTGTAGAATCCAATACACGAATACTGCGAAAATGGTTTGTATATAAAGTTGAAATCTTACTAGATGTACAGAGTTGTTGGTGGAGTAAATAGGTTAATATTTGTTGTAAAAACTGCACAGCCTGAGAATTAAATCGTTGATTGAGTCCTTCTGGACTCATAGAAATACCTGTATTCGTTTCTAAGCGACTACATAATTGTGTCAATGAAGTATGAGCTATATTTTGGCTTAACCAAACACATAGAGCCACTAAATCTTGAGCACGGTATTTACTTTTTCTTTGAACAAATCCTATCTCTCTAGCTAACTGTTCTAAAACATGTGGTGACATATATCGTTGTAATTCTTTAGAAAACAATTCTAGTTCATCTAAAATCGATAAATTCATACAAAAACGCCATCCTTTCGTGTATGTGGTTAACAAAAGAATAGCGTTTTTTTACATATAAGGAATAGTCTAAATTGCTACCTGAATAATAAAGACAAAACATTTTTAGATTCTTGTACATTTTTTATTTGGTTCCAAGATCCTCTATGAATTAATTACAATAAAATTTTCACTTCACATAGTTCATATTAGATGGTGTAAGGAATTTTTTAATCTGCAGTTTCTGTAGTAATTTCCATCCCATAAACCCAACTAAGAGGCCAACCAAATGAAAAATAATACTAGTAGTGTCAAAAGTACCTACTAACATGACAATATACAACAACTCAATGCTTAAAGTTAATTTAACAAAGAGCATAAAAGCTGCTTTAGAAGAGCGGAACCTATGAAATAGAATAGGAATTAAAAATCCCAATGGAATCAATAAGATAATTGGTTTAACTGCATGAGCTATCCAATAACCAGGTATGTTATATAGAAAAAGGGTATAGAAAGGTGTAATATCAATAAAAGTGCGAAGCAACCACATTACATCATGATTTCTTGAAAATTGCTCAATAATCCTAAGAAACCACTCACGACCAACGCTATTTCCTAAGTACTGATACCAAATAAAGAATAATATATAAGGAACAAATAGAGACCATGCAGAACGCTTTATGAATTTTTCATATGGAAAAATAGATTTTTGAAGCTCCCCTCCAATAGAATCTGGTTCTCCAAAATGTTGTATCGCCAATTGTTTTGCTTGCTCTATAGACATTCCTTGTTTAACATACTCTTCCTTTAAACTAATAAGATGATCAAGTAATTCTATAGCTAGTTCCTCACGGGCTGACCTATCTAGATTAGTCTTTTTTACAATACATTCTATGTAATTTTCAAACTCTTTCATGCGAATTCTCCTTTCCGACAAGCTTGAATAAGTGCAGTGATTTGTCCCCAATAATCCAGCTTCTTCTCTAGTTCCTGCTTTCCAGCCTTAGTAATACGGTAAAATTTCCTTTTCATTCCACTTTCTGATTCTCCCCAGTATGATTCAATCAAATTTTTTTGCTCCATTCGTTTGAGTGCTGGATATAGTGTGCCTTGACTCATATGGTAAACGTCATTGCTTTGTACTTTAAGTTTTTGAATGATTTCATAACCGTAAGTATCATGGTGAGAAATTATAGAGAGTACAAGTATATCAATGCTTCCCTTCATCATTTCTTTGTCCATTTTTTCACCTCCTAAAACATATCGTAACACGACATATGTCGTAAAACAACATATGAAGATAGAAAATAACATCTTTCATTATGAAAGATGTTATTAAGATCCTAGCTGTATAAATTTTTCTTTTTACTTGTTTTGGATAAATACACTTATCTTAAGTTGATAGTTCCTCAAAACGAAGAAAATTTTCGTTTTGGGGTATTTGTTTTTCTTAGCTTGCTGGTGATGGGGTACCGCCAGCATTTCAGAAAAAAACAACACTAAAAGTATGCAAGATTTTATGCAAAAAATAGGAAGACATGGGGAACTATGGGGAGGCCAAAAGGCGCGCCAGAATAGGAATGTATAAAAAGATGCATAGCCTCATAGAAAGAGAAAAAGGCGAATCCCTTATGAGAGTAGGAATCCGCTTTTTTCTTGCTACCGATAATGAGACGTTATGTTAACCGAATATGTATATTCTATTCATAAAATCTTTTCTTTTTTTTCCCTTTATAATTTTGAAATAGAATTTGATTAAAAATGCTCCACAATCTCAAGTTTTACGATAAATAAAAAGAATCCATTTTAAAAAATATTGATCAAAGTGGATTCTTCTCCAACAACTTTAAGTTTATTTTTTTATAAAAAAAGTTTAACTATCCCTATAGATTCTTATGGAACTAAAACACCCCATAAGTTAGATAATTACAAGAACCTTTGAATTTGCTTATAATGATGAAGATCATGTTCTATTAAGCCTAAAAAGTAACTATAGAGTGATACTTTGTTTTTTCCTAAAATTAAGTTCTGTGTCCATAACTCATCCGTTAAATCATTTATTGTATTAATCAACTTTTTCCTTACCATTATAAACTGATTAATTAGTTCCTCTTTTGTTTTAGATTTACTATCAATTGATGCTTGATAATTTATTAAATTAACATTTGGACTCTTTGGTAATTGAGTACCCTGAAATAAATAAGGAATACGCTGATTCAAAACAAATTCATCCCAAGGTATAAGGTGTCCAATTACTTCAGCAATAGTCCACTTATCTTTATCTATTTGCATCCTCCATTTCTCTTCAGATAAATGTCTTAAACTTCTTACCCAATCAATAGATTGTTCATAATGATTTATTATTTTCTTCTTTTTTTCATACAACTACATCAACTCCATTAATTTATCATTCAACTATTTATTACCTTTCAAAATTAATAATCTAAATTCCTCTTTGTACTACTCTTTTCCATGTATACCTTAAAAAAACGAAAATTTTTTTGATAAATAATTTAACGTTCTCGGTCATTGATAATATTTAACTTCCGAGAACGAATTTTACGTCAACTAGCTTCTTTTGTGGAGGCTAGTTTTTTTACTTAGCGTTGTTTTTTCCGAAATGCTGGCGGTATCCCATGCCCATCAACTTAAGAATGTTTACTACCCATTATTCTTAAAGGCGTTATTTTTTCTAGATTAACAAGAAAGGATAGTGCAAAATAAGAAGACACCCTTACAAGTGTCTTCCTTCATTGTAGAAATATCTTAAAATGTAATACATACTTAGTTTAAAAGGCCTTTTGTTACATCATAACGCCATTATCTTTGAATGAATACCATTTACCATCAATGAAATGTTTTCCTACTGCCATTGCACCATTAGATTGTAAGTAATACCAATTTCCATCTTTTTGTAACCAACCTGTTTGCATCGCACCATCTTCATTCATGTAGTACCAATTATCCTTATCTTGTACCCATCCTGTTTGCATCTTAGCACCAACAAAGTAATACCAGCTTCCTTGATAACTTAACCAGCCATTATAAGCTCCTCCGTTATCTTTGAAATAATGCCACTGATTATTAATTAAATTCCAACTCGTTACCATTGAGCCATCAGGAAGGAAATAATTACCTTGTGGGAATTCTCCTATCCAACCTGTTCGCATTTTCCCTTTACTAAATCCATCTAAATAATATGTCTTACCATTATATATAAGATAGCCCATCTGTAGATTTCCGCCTTCGAGAATGTAATACCAATCTCCTTCATATTGAACCCATCCTGCATTTGTATACAATGCACCGTCTGCTCCTAATAAGTAAGCTCCATGTTCATCTTCAATATGGCCTATGTTCATTTTTCCGCTTGCATCAAAGTAGTACCATTTTCCACCGTCTTTTAGCCATCCTGTTTTCTTCATACCATTTTGATCATAGAAATACCATGTTTCTCCATCTTTCACCCAACCACTTTGTTGCATTGTTTGTTCTGCTTTTGGAGCGTCCTGCTTCATATTATCTTGTTTTTCTGCGTGTGATACTGCAGGAACGATAAACATTGTAGACATTAAAATTGGTAAAATAGCTTTCTTCATTTTCCATATCCCCCAAATAATGAGTAATTTTAGTTTTTATTTCCATAAACAGAATTATATTATGATATTTAAATATAATCAATAGTTTTTGTAATAAAAATGTAATATTTTTTAATTTAATGAAACAAAACTCCCTTTAATGTAATTATTATTACTCTTTTGTTACATTATAGATGTCATTACACATCTATCAACCTAAGAGATTAATTGTCCCAAAAACGAAAAAGCTAACCCCTTTTCTGAAAAATGATAAGAAGTTAGCTTTTTTCTACCGAGAAGTGGTGTTATGTTAACTTCACATGTAGAGGATATACAAAACAAAAATATTTTTTAGGCGTAAAAACATATAGGATATATGCAGTGACTGATAACCAGAACGTACTATTCAGGAACACATGAAATATATATAGTACAGGCTCAATGAAATTATGA
>NZ_JBFTMC010000088.1:0-19089 GCF_056396765.1 Bacillus sp. 05T22 | reverse complement strand
TTCTTTGATAGCGTTTGAACCTCTTTTTCTGTAAATAGCTTTTTCGTCATTGTGAAATTTCTCCGATTCTAATTTTTCTCCTATTATACAAGAAATACCCTATAGAATAGACTTTTTTTTAAGTGTCTATTCTATAGGGTACATTTTATGCGAGTGGACCTTTTTTATTTGTTTCTCTCTTGCTTATCCCTTTGCTCTTAAAGTTTTAAATGTGGAAACTTATAAATCAGTTTTTGAAAAATATGCAAAACAACCAGTCAGTCAATAAAAAATAATTACATAATATACGCTTTTGTAATATTTCGTTCTGTATAAAAGGAATGACACCTCGTCTAAACTGAAAAGACGAGGTGTTTTTTATGAAAATCAAACGGAGAATTATCATCACCTTATTATGCTTTACATGCATCATGTTGCTATTGCTTGGCAGATTGGTACAAATACAGCTTATATATACTGAATCATTTACAGATAAACATATAAATTTAATTGAAAAGAGTGTTACCCAGCGTACACAAGCAGTTACAGTGGATGATGGTAGGGGACGTTTTATTGATCGAAATGGAGTAGAACTTGGTGAAGAAAAGTATCCAGTGTTAATTATTTTTCCATTTCTACAAATAAAAAATGACATGTTAGAGAAAATTGCGCATATCATTAGTGTGCCGGGACAAGACATAAATCTGCAAATGAAAGACAAACGAAAACCATTTATATTTCAAAGAGGTGATAAACCGTTTCAATTAACGAAAGAACAGGTGGAAAAGATTAATCGTGCGGATATGTTAGGCATGGTTGCAACTGAAGTAAGGGTGAAACAAATACCAGAAGCAGAACATTTAATTGGTGCAGTAGGAGAAAACGAGAATGAATTTCAAAAGCGATACGGGGAAATGAAGAAGTTACCTATTCAAACACCGATTGGTATTTCAGGACTTCAACAATCATTTGATGAATTTTTAATGACTGATGGTGAAACGAAAGTGTTGTATCCAGTAGACAGACAGGGCGAACCGATTTTTGGGAAACGTGCAAAATATACATCTCCTGGAAATCCTTTTTATCCAGTTACGATTCAAACAACGATAGAAAAGTCTTTGCAACAAAAAGCAGAAGAGCTTGTGCAAATGCATGGAATAAAAAACGGTGGATTAGTACTACTTGATGTGAAGAAGAGTGAAATTTTAGCAATGGTGAGTAAACCATCTTTACAGACGAATGATAAGCGTGCGTATCAAAAAACGATGGAAAACCAAATGCTAATTCCTCATTTTCCTGGTTCTGTTTTTAAAACAGTTATAGCGGCCGCGGCAATTGATAATGATATAATTCAATCTCATCGTATGTTTAACTGTGATACAGATCCGTATGGCGAAAATACTCCGCAGGTTATGATGGGGAAATTAAGCTTCACCGAGAGCTTTGCTAGGAGTTGTAACAGGACATTTGCGGTGCTTAGTGATGAATTGATGCAAAAGGATAAATATGTAATGGAAACGTATTTAGAAGCGCTAGGAGCGGGTGAGACGGTAGGATGGAAAGGGCAAGTGTTTCATACACCTGGATTTAAACAGTTGATAGAAGAGAAAAAAGCAACTGTTTGGAATGGTGAAGAAAATAAGGTGAGTCACAAAGCAATTGCTCAAACAGCAATTGGACAAAAAGATGTAAGAATATCTCCTTTAGCTGTTGCAAATATGATGGCGACGATTGCAAGAAATGGAGAGAAGAAAGAAGTAAAAGCTGTAAAAGAAATACGGTACAAAAATGGCACAAGATTTTTTCATTTTGAAGATCATAAATTGGAGGGGCGGCAACTCTCTTATCATACAGTGAAACAAGTGCAATCACTATTAAGAAAAGTAGTAACGATGGAGAAAGGAACAGGTACTACTTTTCAGTCATTACCGCTATCTGTTGCCGGAAAATCTGGGACGGCACAAACAGGAAAAGGAAATCGTGTAAATCGTTGGTTTGCGGGTTACTTCCCGTATGAAAACCCAAGATATGCGCTAGTAGTTGTTGACTTAGAAACGAATAATGAACAAAATACTGTAACACCGATTTTTAAAGAATTTGTAGAAGAGATTGCTCACTTGGAAAGTAGAAGGTAATCTTGCAATTTATTATCAAATGTTTTCATTTCGTGAAAAAATTACTGTAGTTGTTCAACCTTTTAAGATTTAGTGTTACAATAGCAAGTAGGAAAAACTGCATGGAGGTTTGAAGAATGGCAGGAGGATCTAGATTCCAACAGAAACAACAAAAACGTCGTCAAAACGGTGTTTTAAATATTGCAATYGCTATTGTGCTATTAACAGTACTTGTTGTAGCGTACCAAGTATTCTTTACTTCTGATACAACAGAGCAAGCATCTTCTCCAGACAAGAAAGTATCTCAGCAAACAACGAAAGATAATAAAACTGAGAAAACGAAAGAGAAAGAAGAAGCTAAGAAACAGGAGCAAGCAGCAGCGAAGAAAAAAGAGGACGAAGAGAAACAAAAAGCTGAGGAAGAAGCAAAAGCAAATGAAAAGGTCCCAGCTGAAAAAACACAGCCTAAAGCAACAGATGCTTATACGAAACCTTCTTGGAAGCCAGCTGGTACAACGCAAGGTGCAACACCGGCAATGACATTTCAACAAGGATCAGCAGATTGGAATGAGATGAAACAAGCAATTTCCGCTGCAATCGAAGTTCCAGTGGAACAATTGGTTATTCACCGCATTGGGAATAACGGTAAGCAAAAAGCGTACGGTAATGTTCAAGATAAACAAACTGGTAAAAGGTACTATGTAAATATTGATTGGGTAGAAAATGAGGGTTGGAAACCAGCACTTGTTCAAACGCTAAACTAAAAAAGAGAGAGGTTCTTAGAACCTCTCTCTTTTTTAGTTTAGCGTAATTTTTTTAATTTAAAATGAACAACTGCGCTGTAATAAGGTCTTTTGCTCTCGGGATCCATAACCATTTGATGAGAAATATGATGAACTTCCAGCATAAGTGCTTTGTTATTGTCAATTTGTTCGTTAATTTTCTTTTCTAAGGAAACTAAGTTTGGTGCTTCAAAAAATTCTACTTTATCTTCCAGCATTTCAAACGTAAATGACACAAAAAACGCTCCTCTCCATATAATCATGTTAAGTGTAACAAAGAAAAGAAGGAAATACCATTTCCGTTTCAATTGACATTTTCGTAAAGAAAGCATATCATACTGATAAAACCGATAAGAAAAAGGGGAATTTTATATGGGTATAGAATTTAACGGTTTATTTGATGAGTGGGCTCATACGTACGATTCATTCGTACAAGGCGAAGATATACAATATAAAGAAGTTTTCGCTCGTTATGAGGAGATTTTAGAGGATGTAGTAAATAAATCATTTGGAAATGTATTAGAATTTGGTGTTGGTACTGGCAATTTAACAAATAAATTATTACTTGCCGGCCATACTGTTTACGGCATAGAGCCGTCACGTGAAATGCGTACAATCGCAAAGCAAAAGCTACCAGAAGGATTTTCAATTACAGAGGGAGATTTTCTTTCTTTTGATGTTCCCGATTCTATTGATACAATTGTAAGCACTTATGCGTTTCATCATCTAACAGATGAAGAAAAAGATGTAGCAATTGCGAAGTATAGTCAATTGCTTCATAAAGGTGGTAAAATAGTGTTTGCTGATACGATATTTGCAGATCAAGAAGCGTATGATAAAACTGTTGAAACTGCAAAACAAAGAGGTTTTCATCAGTTAGCAAACGATTTGCAAACAGAATACTATACACGTATTCCGATCATGCAATCTATTTTTGAAAACAATGGCTTCCATGTAACATTTACGAGATTAAATCATTTCGTTTGGGTAATGGAGGCAACTAAGCAATAGAAAGAGGGATTAGATTGAGAATTGCTGTAATTGGAGCAATGGAAGAAGAAGTACGTATTTTACGTGACAAATTAGAACAAGCAGAAACAGAAACCGTTGCAGGTTGTGAATTTACGAAAGGGACATTAGCAGGACATGAAGTAATCTTGTTAAAGTCTGGTATTGGTAAAGTAAATGCAGCTATGTCGACGACAATTTTATTAGAGAGATACCAACCTGAAAAAGTAATTAATACAGGCTCAGCTGGTGGATTCCATCAATCTTTAAATGTTGGGGATGTTGTCATCTCAACAGAAGTTCGCCATCATGACGTGGATGTAACTGCATTTGATTACGAATATGGTCAAGTGCCAGGGATGCCACCAGGATTTAAAGCGGATGAAGCACTAATAGCATTAGCTGAGAAATGTATGAAATCCGAAGAGAACATTCAAGTTGTGAAAGGAATGATTGCAACAGGGGATTCATTTATGAGTGATCCAAACCGAGTTGCAGCAATCCGTGATAAATTTGAAAATCTTTACGCAGTAGAAATGGAAGCAGCAGCGGTTGCACAAGTATGTCATCAATACAAAGTACCATTTGTAATTATTCGTGCACTTTCTGATATTGCTGGTAAAGAATCAAACGTTTCATTTGATCAATTTTTAGATCAAGCAGCTCTTCATTCTACAAACTTTATTATAAAAGTGTTAGAAGAGTTAAAGTAATGTAACAAAAAGGCAACTGTCTCATATAAAGAAGATACATACAGTTGCCTTTTCTTTATTGGCAAATAAGGAGGAGAACACGATGAAGGTGTATCGTGGAGTTCATGAATTAATCGGTCATACACCGATTGTAGAAATTACTCGTTTTTCACTTTCAGAGGGCGTTCGTTTATTTGCAAAGCTTGAATTTTATAATCCAGGTGGAAGCGTGAAAGATCGCTTAGGAAGAGAATTGATTGAAGATGCACTAGTAAAAGGACTTGTAAAGCCAGGGGGAACAATTATTGAACCGACGGCAGGGAATACTGGCATTGGACTGGCACTTGCAGCACTAGAGCATGATTTACATGTAATTGTTTGTGTTCCAGAAAAATTCAGTATTGAAAAGCAAGAGCTGATGAAAGCACTTGGTGCAACAGTTGTGCATACGCCAACTGAACAAGGGATGACTGGTGCGATTGTAAAGGCGAAAGAATTAGTAAAAGAAACGCCCAATTCATACTCTCCAAGCCAATTTGCAAATGACGCAAATCCACGTGCCTATTTCAAAACATTAGGACCAGAGCTGTGGGAAGCGCTAGATGGAGAGATTAACATATTCGTAGCAGGTGCAGGTACTGGTGGTACATTTATGGGAACTGCCTCCTATTTAAAAGAACAAAATCGTGAAATTAAAACGGTGATTGTAGAACCAGAAGGATCTATTTTAAATGGTGGTGAAGCAGGTCCACATGAAACAGAAGGAATCGGTCTTGAATTTATTCCGCCATTTTTAAAATCATCATATTTCGATGAAATTCATACCATTTCTGATCGAAATGCATTCAGACGTGTGAAAGAATTAGCGCAGAAAGAAGGCCTTCTTGTTGGTAGTTCTTCAGGAGCAGCATTTCATGCAAGTTTATTAGAAGCTGAAAGGGCAAAACCAGGTACAAATATTGTAACGATTTTTCCAGATAGCAGTGAGCGTTATTTAAGTAAAGATATATACAAAGGGTGGGAATAAAAATGAGAGCAAAAACAAAGTTAATTCATGGTATTCGCATAGGAGAACCTTCAACTGGATCTGTAAACGTACCGATTTATCAAACAAGTACGTACAAACAAGAAGCAGTTGGTAAACATCAAGGATACGAATATTCACGTACAGGTAATCCAACGCGTGCAGCATTAGAAGAAATGATTGCCGTATTAGAAAACGGTCACGCAGGGTTTGCATTCGGATCAGGGATGGCTGCGATTACAGCAACGATTATGTTATTCTCCAAAGGAGATCATGTCATTTTAACAGATGACGTATATGGCGGAACATATCGTGTGATTACAAAAGTATTGAATCGATTCGGTATTGAACATACATTTGTAGATACAACAAATTTAAATGAAGTAGCAGAAGCAGTTCATCCGAATACGAAAGCAATCTATGTAGAAACACCAACAAACCCATTATTAAAAATTACAGATATTAAGCAAATTTCCGCGTTTGCAAAAGAAAAAGGTTTACTAACAATTATTGATAACACATTCATGACGCCATACTGGCAGTCACCAATTTCTTTAGGAGCAGATATTGTACTTCACAGTGCAACGAAATATTTAGGTGGACATAGCGATGTTGTTGCCGGATTAGTTGTTGTAAATAGCCCACAATTAGCAGAAGACCTTCATTTCGTTCAAAACTCAACAGGTGGTATTCTTGGACCGCAAGATAGCTTCTTGTTACTTCGTGGTTTAAAAACATTAGGAATTCGTATGGAAGAACATGAAATAAATTCACGCGCGATTGCTGAGTTTTTAAATAATCATCCAAAAGTTAATAAAGTATACTATCCAGGCCTTGAATCACATCCGAATCATGCATTAGCAACTGAACAAGCGAATGGATACGGTGCAATTATTTCATTCGATGTAGACAGTGAAGAAACGCTAAATAAAGTACTTGAGAAACTGCAGTATTTTACGCTTGCTGAAAGTTTAGGAGCRGTAGAAAGCTTAATTTCTATTCCAGCTCAAATGACACATGCATCTATTCCAGCAGATCGTCGTAAAGAGCTAGGAATTACAGATACATTAATTCGTATTTCTGTCGGTATTGAAGATGGCGAAGATTTAATTGAAGATTTAGCACAAGCGTTAGCATAATGAAAAAGCACTGCTAAGAGGGCGGTGCTTTTTTAAATTCTTATTGTGAATGTTTTCACAAATTAGACACACACAAATGAAAATATTTCGTGTATATTGAAATCATGAAATAATACTTCACACATAAATATGTGAAACATTTCACAAACGATAGGATTCATGTAGGAAAAGTAACTCTATTTTTTTACGCTAATAGGGACGTATTAAGACCCTTAGGGGCTATTTAAGTCCATATAGCAGAATAGGAGGAAATTACATGGTAGTCAAAGAGAAAGTTGTAAATGAAACGCAAGAAGTGGTAGAAATGATTGAGACGTTAGTAAAGAATGGTAAAAAAGCTTTACAAGCATTAGAAGGTTTTACACAGGAACAAATTGATAAAATTGTACATGAAATGGCACTTGCGGGCGTGGATCAACATATGCCGCTTGCAAAAATGGCTGTTGAAGAAACGGGACGCGGTGTGTATGAGGATAAATGTATTAAAAATATTTTTGCAACTGAATATATTTGGAATAGCATAAAAAATGACAAAACAGTGGGGATTATTCGTGAGGATCCACATGAGGAAGTAATAGAAATTGCAGAGCCGGTCGGTGTGGTTGCTGGGGTAACGCCAGTAACAAATCCAACGTCAACAACGATGTTTAAAGCAATCATTGCGATAAAAACGAGAAACCCAATTATTTTTGCATTCCACCCTTCAGCGCAGCAATGTTCTATCGCAGCTGCAAAAACAGTGCGCGATGCTGCAGTGAAAGCTGGTGCACCAGAGAACTGTATTCAATGGATTGAAAAGCCTTCTGTTGAGGCAACAAAACAATTAATGAATCATGAAGGTGTAGCGCTTGTTTTAGCAACTGGAGGAGCAGGAATGGTGAAATCAGCATATTCTACTGGTAAACCAGCCCTAGGGGTAGGACCAGGTAACGTTCCATGCTACATGGAAAAATCAGCGAACGTGAAACGTGCTGTAAATGATGTGATTTTATCGAAAACGTTTGATAATGGTATGATTTGTGCTTCTGAGCAAGCAATCATTGTAGATAAAGAAATCTATGACGCTGTGAAAAAAGAAATGATAGCAAACAATTGTTACTTTGTAACAGAAGAAGAACGAAAAAAATTAGAGAAGCTTGTTATTAATGAGAATACATGTGCAGTAAATAGTGATATCGTTGGGAAATCCGCACATTATATTGCAGCCTTAGCTGGGATTACAGTACCTGAAGACACAAAGATACTTGTAGCTGAAATTAAAGGAGTCGGCGCAGCCCACCCGTTATCTCGTGAAAAATTAAGTCCAGTATTAGCTTGTATAAAAGCAAATTCATTAGAAGAAGGATTGCAGCATTGTGAAAACATGTTAGAACTTGGCGGTTTAGGACATTCCGCAGTTATTCACTCTACAAATACAGAAGTACAAAAACAGTTTGGTTTACGTATGAAAGCATGTCGTCTTATCGTAAATGCTCCGTCAGCACAGGGCGGAATTGGTGATGTATATAWTGCTTTCATTCCGTCTCTTACACTCGGATGTGGATCATACGGAAAGAACTCTGTATCTCAAAACGTAACGGCAACACATTTAATGAACGTAAAGAGACTTGCAAATAGAAAAAAGAATATGCAGTGGTTCAAGTTACCACCAAAAATTTATTTTGAAAAACACGCTACGCAATATTTAGCAAGTATGCCGAACATTTCACGCGCATTCATTGTAACAGATCCTGGAATGGTACAGTATGGATATATTGATGTAGTAACGCATTATTTAGCTCAACATAGAAATGATGTGAAAGTAGAAATATTCTCTGAAGTAGAACCAGATCCGTCAGATGAAACTGTATTTAAAGGTGCAGAAATGATGAGAAGCTTCAAACCGGACGTTATTATTGCTCTTGGCGGCGGATCAGCGATGGATGCAGCAAAAGGAATGTGGCTATTTTATGAGCACCCAGAAACAGAATTCTTTGGTATAAAACAAAAGTTTTTAGATATTAGAAAACGTACATGTAAATATCCAAAACTAGGAAATAAGGCGCAGTTTGTTGCAATTCCGACAACATCTGGAACAGGGTCAGAAGTGACACCATTTGCGGTTATTACAGATAAAAAGAACAATATCAAATATCCGCTCGCTGATTATGAATTAACACCAGATGTTGCCATTGTGGATCCGCAGTTTGTTATGACAGTACCACCGCATATCACCGCTGACACAGGAATGGACGTTTTAACACATGCAATTGAAGCGTACGTATCAATTATGGCAAATGATTATACAGATGGATTAGCCTTAAAAGCAATGGACCTTGTCTTTAAATATTTACCACGTGCATATAAAGATGGCAATGATGAAGAGGCTCGTGAAAAAATGCATAATGCATCAGCAATGGCTGGTATGGCATTTGCAAATGCATTTCTTGGAATTAACCATAGCTTAGCGCATAAACTTGGACCGGAATTCCATATTCCGCATGGCCGTGCAAATGCTATTTTAATGCCACATGTTATTCGCTATAATGCAATCAAACCAAGAAAACATGCACTATTCCCAAAATACGAGTACTTTGTTGCAGATGAGCGCTATGCACATATTGCAAGAATGCTTGGACTTCCAGCGCGTACAGTGGAAGAAGGCGTAGAATCATTAGTACAAGCTATTATTGCCCTTGGAAAAGAATTAAATATTAATATGAGCATCGCTGGCCAAGGTGTTGAAAAAGAAGCATTTGAAGCAGTTGTTGGCACGTTAGCGGAAAGAGCTTTTGAAGATCAGTGCACAACAGCAAATCCGAAATTACCGCTTATTTCAGAGCTGAAAGAAGTGTATACGCAAGCTTATAAAGGTGTATAGAAAATTTGAAAGAGCCGTTTAGCAGCGGCTCTTTTTCTGTTGGAAAACTTCTCCCTCATTGGCTGTATTTACTTGCCTCAGAAATGATTAGAATATGATAGAGTGAGAGGGAGGAGTGGTAGAAGTATGAAAGAATTACAACAGAAAATAGCAGATTATATTCGCTTCGGTCAAGTTCTTCTTGCGCTAGCCACATTTTTAATGATTGGTTTATTAATCCCAAATGGAGGAGGAGAAACTATACAATCCTTTGCGATGATGGGTGTTATTGTTTTATTTTTAGGGATGTCATTTTTCTTCTTCAAACGTGTTAAAGTATTGCGTGACAGGTTAGAGGAGAACCAGTATGAATAAGATTGATAGATGAAACGTTACGAAAAGATAGTATCTTTTTGTAGCGTTTTTTATTATAAGTAAAATTTTGTAGAAAATTTATGTGTTTTATACTGACAATAATAATCTTTATCAATTAAAATGAAATAGAACTAAGTTCTAATCCAATGTCATTTGTGAACGGGAAGTTCTTGTCTGTTGTTAGAACAAGATAAATATCTAGTATATAAGTGAAAAACCTCCCCCCTCAATTGTAGTTTTCGTTGTACTAGTTATAATATGGATGCAGTAGACAAGTCTTTGTCTACTGTCTTTTTTATTAAAAACATCTTATAAAATTCCGGTTCGTGCGGATTGATTAAAGTTACATCCTTATCTAAGGAAACAGCTTTTACTCTAATAAATCCCTTGAATTTTGAATTTTCCCCTTATTTCATATTACCTCGTTTATAATAGATGTAAAAGTTACCATACATTGTACATTCTGAAATGTATTCAGGCAAAGGGGGGAGGATGATATGTTCCATACGGATCGTTTGCAATTTCGCAAATATACAATGGCTGATTTAGAGTTTTATGCTTCTTTATGGGGAAATGAGAAAGTGATGCGTTACATTGGGAACGGAACTCCGAAAACATATATGCAGTGTAAAAAAAGTCTTGAAAGCTGGGTTCTTCCTAGTTATAAAAACGGTTTAGGATTATTTCTAATGATTGAAAAGGAAACAGATACACCAATTGGTCACGCAGGACTCGTTAGGCAACAAGTAGATGGAAGAGAAGAAATTGAAATTGGGTACTGGTTACTTCCAGAGTATTGGGGAAAGGGATATGCAAAGGAAGCAGCAACAGCTTTTCGAGATTATGGTTTTCAAGTGTTAAGTTTGAATAAGCTCATTTCTCTTATTAATCCAGATCATCCTGCTTCTATCTTTGTTGCTCGAAAAACAGGAATGAGTTATGAGAAGACAGCATCATTTCATGGAATAGATGTTCTTGTATATGCAATTAAAAGAACAGGATAAATCCTGCACTTTTAAAGAATGAGACCACTAAATACCATTAATATGTTTAAAATTATATGCCATATAATAGCTGGAATGATGCTATTTGACTTCACAACTATTCCTCCATAAAATATACCAGCTATAATAAAAGCGGTGGAAACACTCCAAGAAAAACCTAAGGAGTAATGCTGCAAACCAAAACCAATGCTTGTAAGCAAAATAGCCCATTTTTCATCAAACTGATTTGTAAACTGATGTAGTAAGATTCCCCGCCAAATACATTCTTCTAATACGCCATTGATAATAGAAAATAATACGGGAACATGATATGTTGTATATAAGATATTTCTTTTTGTAGTAGAAGTAGTAATGTAAGGATCCATAAACAAAAGAATGCTATATTAGTAGTTTGTACAGTAATGACAAGAAGTGTAAAAGAAAATAATAATAATTTCCCCATCTTTTTCTCCTTTTAAAAAGGTAATATTCAACTTTTAAAGAATAGTATATAACAATAAAAGGGGGATTGGGATTGTATATTTATCATAACGGACTCATTATTCGAGAAGGAACGACAGGTGTACCAGCTTATGCGATTAAAAGTTTATTTGAGGATGCAGGCTGGAGTAACAATAGCATTCCATCTTGGCAAATTGAAAAATTTACGATAGCATTTGAAAATTCTACGTGGGCTTTTACGATTTGGGATGAGGAAGAAATGATTGCGATGGTTCGTGTTATTTCTGATCAGATAATGGCTGCCAATATTATGGATTTAGTTGTGAAGTATGAATATAGAGGAAAAGGATTAGGAAAGAAGCTCGTTTCCCTTTGTATGCAGAAACTCCCTCATGGAGATTGGTTTGCTCATACTTATGCGAATAATTTTGATTTTTATCGTAGTTGTGGTTTTGAGGTACGGGATTTATCTCAAAATGGGACGTGTGCTTATTATGGTTATAATGAAGCGAAAAAACAGGGACATAGATAGCCCCATTAGATAATAGAAAGAATGTAGAAAAAGATTGCTAGGCGATAGCAATCTTTTTTCGTTTATACAGATACAATATTTTACTGTACAAAAAAGAAATAGTGGACTGCGAATGAGAGAGTAAACAAGGGGAGTAGGAATATCATTTTCTTTTTTAAATCTTTAAAGAAGGAGTTATTATTGGGAGCAAGCCAAACTTCTAATGTGGAATAGAAGAGTAATGAAACTGCCAATAATATGCTACTAACTAATTCAAATGTCATTATTAAGGCCTCCAATTTCATCAAAGATAATTAAATAATAACATGCAAATGTTAATTATTAACAGTTTGTAACAGCACCTTTAGTGATTAAAATGAAGGAATATTCATTTTGTGGTAAAATAATAAAGAAAATTCGGAATTTTAAAAAGGGGGATGAAATTGAATATTAAAGTAGGAGATACGTTTCGGTATGAAAGAACATTTACAGAAGAAGAGGTTTTGGAATTTGCTCATCTTACAGGTGATAAAGGGAGACATCATATGGAACATGATGAGCAGGGACGTTTAATGGTGCATGGTTTATTAACTGCAAGTATTGGAACGAAAATTGGTGGAGAGGTACATTACATAGCACGGGAATTAGTAAGTGAATTCATCAGGCCTGTTTTTACTGGAGATACAATTACTTGTGATGTAACTCTTACAAGTGTGGAACAAATGGAAGGGTACAAAAAGGTATCGATAGAGTCGATTTATCGTAATCAAAAAGGGAAAGAAGTATTAGTAGGATCAAGCTATGGAATTATACGAGAATAATGCAAAAAGCCTGTTTTTCATTTTTGAAAACAGGCTTTTTGTATTGCATTTTAATATACACGTTTTCGATTTTCAGCATGGCTCGAGATGAGTAATAATGCGGAGTCTTCGCCAATATTACGCACAATATGTGGCACACATGCACTCCAGGAGAAAGAATCTCCTTCTTCCACAATCGCGATATCTTCTCCGTGCTGTACTTCTAATTTACCGCGCAAAACAAGATGGCATTCTTCACCTTCATGAGCATTTGGTATATTTTCTTTTGGGAATCCAGCTGGGATTTCTACTAAAGATAAACGAAGGCCTCCTTGCTCAGCGACATGCTCAATCCTTTGTTCATCTTTTCCATACACACTGTATTTTCGTTCTTCCTTTTTTACAATTTTCATGTGATCTTTTTGCTCAAGCAATAAATAAGGGAGAGGAACGTTCAAAAATTTGGAAATTGTTTCTAAAGTTGAGATAGATGGAGAAGTTTTATTATTCTCGACCTGGCTCATAAAACCTTTAGAAAGTCCTGTTCCTTCACAAATTTGGGCGATAGTGACGCCTCTGCGCTGACGAATTTCACGTATTGCAGAACCGATATTCATAATAATCAAGCTCCTTTTTTGTAGACAACTATTTGTATCATAGCAAAAAAAAACATTTTTTTCTCAAGAAAAATAAATTGACGAATAAAAAAAATTATTGTATGTTTTGTAATGTAAACAAAAGTTTTATATTATAAAACCTAAAAGGAGATAACAAAATGAATCAACATATTGGTAATTTAATTATTCGTATCGTATTAGGAGTAACGTTTTTTATGCATGGTTTGGCAAAGTTCCAATCAGGCATTGATAATATTGCAGGATGGTTTACAAGTATCGGTTTACCAGGTGCTCTTGCATACGGCGTAGCGACAGTAGAATTAGTTGGTGGTCTGTTATTGATTATCGGTTTAGGTGTACGTTATATTGGATTATTATTTGCACTTATTTTAGTTGGAGCAATTGTAAAAGTAAAATGGTCTGCTGGTTTATTAGGAGATGGAAAGAATCCAGGATACGAATTAGACCTTGCATTGTTAGCAATGGGTCTTTACTTATTCGTTGTTAAAGCTGAAGGTTTTGTAGATAACTTCTTAAAAGCGACTGTATTCAAAAAAGACTAATCGAAATGGGGGCATAACAATATGGACTTTCGACTTCATCCCAGTACAACACTCGGTACAGTTCATTTATATGTATCGAACTTACAACAGTCTCTAGCATTTTATACAGATGTGTTACGATTGAAAGTGGTAAGAGAAGAGGAGCATATCGTTACACTTGGTAATGAAAGTAATGAACCGCTTCTTATAGTAGAAGAGAAAGAAAATACTCTTCCAAAACAAAGAAATCGCACTGGTTTATATCACTTTGCAATCTTACTACCAAGTAGACAAGATTTAGCAAATATTCTTCTTCATCTTGTGCAGAAAGTGTATCCGTTACATGGCGGGGCAGATCATTACTTTAGCGAAGCAATTTATTTAGCTGACCCAGATGGAAATGGAATCGAAATTTATCATGATCGTCAAAGAGAAGTATGGCGTGATGAAAAGGGAGAGCTTCCGTTTGTTAGCAACCCATTAGATGGAGAAGGATTATTACAACAAGGAAATGAGTGGAATGGATTTCCAAGCGGAACAGTAATGGGACATATCCATTTACATGTTGCTGATTTAGAAGAAGCAAAACGTTTTTATGTAGATGGGCTTGGATTTGAAGTGACGATTCCAGTCCGAAACGGTGCATTATTTGTTTCAGCAGGTGGCTATCATCACCATGTTGGTTTAAATACATGGCAAGGTGAAGGTGTGCCGCCGCAGATGCTAAATTCCGTTGGCTTGAAATATTTCACAATTGTACTAGTAGATGAAAAAGAAAAAGAGCAAGTGTGTGAAAGCTTAAAATATATTGGCGCGATTGCTACGTATAAAGATGGAATAATGCAAGTAGAAGATCCGTTTGGTCACTGTATTCAATTGATTGTAAAAGGAGAAGCCTAAATAAAGGCTTCTCCTTTTTTACTTTCTTATAATTGCTTTTTCATTTTGTAAAAAGAGTTCATTAAACTGTCTTGCTAGCTCGAAATCAAGTTTTGTTAAACCTTTTGCATTCCAGGATGACAAAGTAATAATGACTGCTTTATACTGGATAAGGATAAATGGATGGTGATTGTGTTCTTCTGATAGTTTGGCGGCTTCAGAGACAAATTCGACACCTTTTAAGTAGTCGGAAAACATATATTTTCTTTCAATCCATTTTTCATCTTTCACTATCCATTTATCTAGCTTTGCTAATTCCTCTTGTACTTCTTCATCTGTTAGTCGTTGCATTGTTGTTCACATCCTTTATTGGGAGTAGGGCAAGACCATTGCTAATCAAACGCTTTACAGATTCATTTTCTGTAAAAGTGGAAAGTTGTTGTAATAGAGCATCAGATGCTTCGTTTCCTTTGTTATGCTCTAAAAGTAATTCTAAAATTTCAAGGCGAAGTAACCATTCTTTCGTATAGAACTTATTTAGTACCTCTTGAATTGCTACTAATTGTTCCACATATGAATCTTGTAACACACCTTCATTTCGAATATCACGAACGGTTTGATACATACGATCCAGCTCAGTTAATGTAAGTGGTTCTGGTGTTTCTTCTACTTCTTCATTCACTCCGAAGAATGCGGCTGCATCGGCTGCGCCTGGGAATACAGAAGTGATTTTTGAACCAACTGCCATGTCAAAAGCTCCCCATGAAGCATCAAATAATAGACGATCTTTGTAAACCACTGTGCAATCTGTAAATGAAATAAGAGTGATTTTTTCATCGTTTTTCACAATATCGGTTACTGTTCCTTTTACATGAACACCGCTTGCAAAGGATAGTTCCGTACGATTACCGATGATAATGCCTAATGCTTGTAACTCCTCATCTGTGCAATCTTCGAGTGAAACATTGCCTTCTAATAAACCAACTGGTGTACCAAAGCCATCTTGATGTACAGCTGTAGAATGACTCGGTAGTTGTTTATTGTTTAGTGCTAATGCAGTCGGTGTATTTGTTTTCATGTAAATCACTCTACCCGCATCATTTTGAATCTTTTCTGCAAATGTACCTGTAATTTGTAACCCGCTACTTAATTGAGCAGTTGCATTGTTTTCAGAACGAATTGCTTTTTCTAATCCTTCTGCGCCACCTGTTTTAAAAGCCATTGTTTCAGAGAAGTTCTCAAGTGCCTCTGTTAATTCTTCAAATGACTTGCATACAAATAGCTGTGGCTGCATTTTCGTAACATCATATGTCGTTTGTATGCAAGCTTCAATTGAGAATGGAACTTTTTCTACAGCGTTTGTTAAGCAATGTTTACTTTCGCCAACAGAAGAAAGTAAGCCAGCACCGTAAATTTTCGGGTTATTTATATCTCCAATTAAGCCATACTCGACTGTCCACCAGAAAAGACGAGAAATTTGTTCTGCTTCTGATAAGCCAGAAACAAGCTTTTGCTTTTCGGCAACTTCTTTTTCCGCTGCTACAACTTCTTCTGGTGTAGAAGTTGGGCTTTCTTTCACAATTGTTAAAGTACGCACAGCTTCAAAAGCATCGTGTTCTTCTTTAGTTGAAAATGCTTTTGCTCCAATTTGGCCAAATTGTTTTACATATTTTGCATATGTAGAATCAAGTAAAATCGGTGCATGTCCAGCTGCTTCATGAACGATATCAGGAGCTGGAGTATATTCAATGTTTTCCACTTTACGAATATCTGTCGCGATTGGTAATAAACCATGTCCTTGGAAATCAAAGAACGCTACGCCGGGAATAAGGCCGTCAATCGTTACTGCACCCCAACCACTTGGTGCTAAGCATTCATTCATTTCTTCAACCTTTGGAATTGCATCTATATTAATACCAGATGATTGTAGTCCGTTAACATAGGCTGGATGAGCAACATCTTTTAAAAAGTTATGGTTTTGTCTCATAATGTAACGCCACACAGCGTGATTAACCGGTGTGTACTGATCGTAATGCTGCGTGGATACAAATGGTTTTAAATGTGATGGAATTTCTGTTTTCTTTGTCATTAATACATCCTCCTTTTTATCTGTAAAAACTGCTGTGATTACTTTGGGGTATATCACCCCCTTTTATTTTTTGTAAGCGCTTATAAAATTTTATCATAAGATTCGGAATTATTTAACATTTGTTTTTGTGAGAAATAGAAAAAGCCCCTATCGGAAAATCCGATAGGGGCGAAGAAATCGCGGTACCACCCTATTTGTAAGTGAAAATTCACCTACTTCTCAGTTACTGATAACGGAAAAATCCGTCTTTTCCTTCATGCAAAAATAGCACTACGAAAAAGAAACTCCAGAATTGTAATTCGCACTTGTATATGTACTGATTCGCACCAAACATCAGCTCTCTGAAACAGGGATATAAGTTACTACTGCGATTCTTTCAACGCGTAATATATGAAATTGTTTAAAAGGGGAAGACGCAAAAAAGTCCCTATCGGAAAATCCGATAGGGACGATAGAAATCGCGGTACCACCCTACTTGTAAACAAAAAATTGTTTACCACTTACTTTAAGATAACGGAAAGATCCGTCTTTCTCTTCATGCATAATCGCACTACGGGAAAGAAGCTCCAGAATTGTAATTCACGCTTGTATATGTACTGATTTGCACCAACCATCAGTTCTCTGAGTCAGGGATATAAGTCGCTACTAAGTTTCCTTCAAAGCCGATATATAATTCGTTCAACTAAACTATGTTTTGTATTATAAAACTGTATTTGAAGAGTTGTCAACAATAATTTTATTTAAATATAGTAGATAAGGGGAACGATAAGTGGGAATTATCTATAGGAGGATAGGAAAAGATGTGGAAAAAAATAACTGTTTTGATTGTCTGTATTTGCTGCTTATATGAAGCTGTGCCTACTGTTCAAGCTGAAACAAAAAATATACAAGTAGCTTTTATTCGTAACCATAATCTCTGGATAAAAATCGATGGGAACGAAAAACAAATAACAAAAGGAGAGTACATAACAAAGCCAAAATGGTCACATGATGGAAAATGGATCGCATACGCAAAGGGAGAGGAACAAAATCAGCTTGAATTGTACCGTGTTGCGGATGGAAAAAAAGTTGTTCCGTCTCAGACAGAAGCAACGAATTATCAATGGTCACCGGCAGAGAATATAATTGCATTTGAATTTACAAGCACGTTAAATACATTTGATGCAGAGAAGAAGAATGCAACGTTTGAAAATGTATCATCGGGTGTAGGAGACTATGCATGGTATCCAGACGGAAAGAAATTTCTTGTTTCGACTGAGGCTCAGTTGCTTCCAACAGGTTGGACAGGAGCGCAGTTATATGAAGTACAAAAGGATGCAGGAATGAATCCAAATAAAATGAAACACCTATATACATTACCGAGTATGCAGGAAGATTTCTTAGCTTATATTGCAAGTGATTTCAAGTGGTCTCCAAATCAAAAGTGGATTGCTTTTTTAGCTGTACCAACTGCTTCGTGGTCAGCTGATAGTAATACACTTTGTCTTTTGAAAGCGGACGGAAGTTATTTTGAAAAAGTAGATCAAATGTTATTAAACAGCCAATGGATACAATGGGCTCCATCGAAAAATATATTAGCTTATATTGAAGGAAGTGGAAGATTTGCGTTAGAGAATAAACATTTAAAAGTAAAGGAATTACCCGCTCTCCAGCAAGAAAAATTCACTCCAAAAGGATATGTTGATTGGGATTTTACATGGCAGGATAATGAACTTATTACTCTTTCAAGAGCGAAGGAAATGGAATGGTCAAACGAAGAAGAAAAAAGATCATTGCCTTCTTTATACCAAGTAAATATTCAATCAAATCGACAACGTCAAATTACAACTCCTTCAAAAAAATATGGAGATTACAATCCACTTTATATAAAAAGTGAAAATCAGCTGACATGGATGCGCTCTGACCGTAAAAAGGCAGATATGTTGTTGGCGAATGGAGATGGATCGAAAGCGAAGAAATGGATTGAAAATATTGATGTCCCCCAGTGGTATTATGAAAAATGGAATTGGGAGGAAGTTATTTCTGTAAAAGAAGGTTAAAAAAGGCTGCCTAGAATATTTTTTAGGCAGCTTTTTTATAGTTATTTGTGCGTTTTATTCGGCTTCTTTTTCCCAGGATTTCCATTCCCTTGGCGTTTTCTATTTTGCTCGTCTTTCGCTTGTTTTTCGTGTATTGTGTCTAAAAAATCATTTGAGTTACTCATTGATATATCCTCCTCAGAATTTCGTTTTATCTCTGTTACTATAACCATTTG